>DATKAN010000025.1 GCA_035498035.1 Nitrospiria bacterium | reverse complement strand
ACGGGTCTCGAGACGATCAGCAGGCCGTAGTAGACCCACAAGATTTGAAAGACGGCCATGATCCCCGCCATCCTCGGATTCATGCCTTTATTTGACCGCCGCTTGAGCATCACGACCACGTCCGGCACGGCGGCAAAGGTTGTTCCAAACCCTGCCGCAGCGCCGACGATCTCCGACCTTTGAAGATGGGGAACGAGAAGACTCGCCGTGTCATGTACGGCCAGCTCCTCACATCCAACGAGAGCGATCGCACAGATGAAGAAAAGACCCAGCGTAAGTCTCTTAAAAAAATCCATGTTCATCTCCGCTCCGCAAGACTGTTAGGTTATCGTTCCTTCATGATCCGGTGATCGGTGACGTCGTTCTCGTGCAGGATCATTTCACGAATGACGGTCGTGTACTGGTCCGGTTGGACGTCGTACAAAGCAGCCCTCACAAGGCACGCAACTGGAACAGGTGGCATTGCCACGGCTTCAGGTCGACGTACAGACCGGCGTCCCGCATCTCGTCCCCGTTTCGGTCGTAGGATTCGCCCGACAGCAGATCGTTGAGGCGCCACTTCTTTCCTCTCAGTTCATCCCAGGGCACATGGACACGCGCCTGTGCGCTTTCTCGCCGAAAATTGATGACGATGAGGTAGCGCTCAGCGTCCTTGACCCAACACCAGGCCAGGAGGTTCAAGCAACTCTGGTTGTCGGGCCATCCGCTCCGCTCACAGAGGCGCCATTCACCGTTCCGAAAGACCTCACGATTGATCGCTTTCAGCAGACGTTCATAGAAGGCCGAGAGGTCATGATCGACCGACTCCGCCGGGCGACGGCCCAGAAAGACAGGCAACCTCACCTTCCTTCCCTCGAATTGCCCCTCATGCAGCAGCTTGGCCCCGGTGAGCGTGAGGATCGCCACGGCGGCCGCGCGCCCTTTTCCGTAGGGAAACGTGACGGCAGCCCTGGGCTCGTCATGGTTCTCGATGAACCGGACCATGCGCTGCTGGTAAGTAGGATCCGCAAGGAGGTGCAGACGCACGCTCTCGGCGTTCCCGTGTTCCATCCGGTCATAGAGTTTTTTGTCGTAGCAGTGATCAAAACCCTGTTGTTGCAGTTCCCACTCGAGGTCCCAGTAGGCCTCGGCGATGAACCGGAACTCCCGATACTTCCCTTTGATCGCCGGGATCACCGTTGTCCAGTAGTCGTCGACCGGCTTGACTCCCGCACGGGCCCCCCAGGTACGCTCGAAGATATTGTTCAGCATGAGCATCGCCATGTCGCACCGGATCCCGTCACACTGCTCGGCCATCTCCGAGACCGTTTCGATTACCGCCTGACGGAGCCCCGGCTGAAAGGCGTTGAGTTGAAGCACGTCGGGCCATGCCGGGAAGTAGGGATCCCGGCCGCGGGCGAACACCGTGCCTCCCGCCTTGACGAAGGAGGCCGGGTCGTTCCTCACATCATCGGCATTCCCCTGAACGAAGTATTCAGGATGATCGATGACCCAGGGGTGGTCGGGCGCCACGTGGTTGGGAACGAAATCAAGAATGAGCCGCAGCCCGCGTTCACGGAGCATGCTTCGTGCGGCTGCAAGCCCCTTCGGACCGCCGAGCTGTTCATCAACGACGTAGCGGCGCACGCAGTAGGGCGAGCCGACATTGTCCTCAGGCGAAAAGTCAGGAAGAGCCCTCCTGAAATCCTCGAGGAGCCCCGTATTCCGCATGGAGATTTCAATGCCGGCCGGGCTCCGCTCCCAGACGCCCATGAACCAGACGGCGTCAACGCCATGAGCGGCGACGGCATCCCACTCCTCCTTCGGCACCGTGGAAAGGTCCACCGGCTGCCGGTATTTCCGTCCGAGTTCACGCAGCCAGACCCAGGTATTGATCTCGTAGATGACGGGGTGTTTGGGCCAGCGGCTCACCTCATCCCTCCCCGGCGCCCGTGGCGCCCTTCCTGAACGCGGTCTGCTTGCCCCCCTCCAGCGCCCGCTTGGCGTCCAGGAAGCCGTACAGCTGGATGGTCTTGGCCACAAGTCCGGTCCAGCCGGTCTGATGGCTGGCGCCCAGTCCCGCGCCGTTGTCGCCGTGAAAGTACTCGTAGAAAAGTATGTGGTCGCGCCAATGGGGATCGGTCTGGAACTTCTCTGTTCCACCGTAGACCGCCCGCCAACCGCGACCGTCCCGCAGGAAGATCCGGCTGAGCCGGTCAGAAATCTCCTTGGAAACCTCGAAGAGGTTCATCATCTTCCCGGATCCCGTCGGGCATTCGATGGTGAAATTGTCGCCGTAGTACAGGTAGTAGTTCAGCAGCGCCCGAATGAGCATGATGTTCACCGGCATCCAGACCGGCCCCCTCCAGTTGGAATTGCCGCCGAACATGCCGGTGTTCGACTCGGCGGGGAGATAGTTGACCCTGTACTCCTGGCCGCCGGTCCGGAAGACATACGGCTGCTTCTCGTGAAACTTCGAGAGCGAGCGGATTCCGTAGGGACCCAGGAACTCGTTCTCGTCCAGCATCTTGGAGAGAATCCGGCGAAGCCGCTCCGGGTTGACCAAGGCCATGATCCCGCGGTCTGCCACGCCGAAGTGGCCGGGACCCGTAGGGTGTATGGTGTTCGCTAGCTCGGGCATCCGGCGCAAGCGTTCCATGATCTGCGCCATCGCCCCCGGAATGCGCTCACGCTGCCACTTTTCGATGTTCGTGCTGGCGCACAAGGGCAGGAGCCCCACCATCGAGCGGACCTTGAGACGCGTGGCGCTGCCATCAGGGAGACGAAGCAGGTCGTAGTAGAAGCCGTCCTCCTCGTCCCACATGCCACCTTGACCGGGGCGGTTCATGGCCGCGGCAATATAGTAGAAGTGCTCGGCGAACTTGACGACCATATCCTCGTAGGAGATGTCGTGGCACGCGAGCTCGATCGCAAGCTCACCCATGTTCTGGCTGAACAGCGCCATCCAGGCCGTGCCGTCCGCCTGCTCGAGGTGGCCGCCCGTGGGGAGCGGCGCGCTGCGGTCGAAGACGCCGATGTTGTCGAGGCCGAGGAAGCCGCCCTCGAAGACGTTCTTGCCGAACCGGTCCTTCCGGTTCACCCACCAGGTGAAGTTCAGCAGGAGCTTGTTGAAGGCCGCCTTGAGAAAATCCACATCCGTTTCTCCGCGCAGGGCCTGCTCGGTGCGATGGAGGAAGAGCGTCGCAAACGCATGCACCGGAGGGTTCACGTCGCTGAAGTTCCACTCGTACGCAGGCATCTGGCCGCTGGGGTGCAGGTAGACGCCGCGGAGCATCAGTTTCATCTGTTCCTTGGCGAAGTCAGGGTCCACGATCGAGAGTGGCAGCGTGTGAAAGGCGAGGTCCCAGGCCGCGTACCAGGGGTATTCCCACTTGTCGGGCATGGAGATGACGTCCTCATTCACCATGTGGAACCACTCCGAGTTCCGGGCCATTCGATATCCGTGATGGAGGGGGTGGGAGTGGTGCTCCTCCAGCCAACTGTCGCCGTCGAAGAAGAAGAACTGCTTGCTCCAGAGCATGCCGGCGATGGCCTGGCGCATCACGTTGGCCGCGTCCGGCGAGATCGACGGCGGGGTCACAGAGCGATAGAATTCATCCGCCTCCTTGAGCCGTGCTGCGAAGATTGATTCGAACTCGGGACCGAACGGCACGGCCGGGCCATTTGCGGTCAGGCGCAGACGCACGGTCGCAGATCCCTTTGGAGCGACCTTCAGACGGTAATGCGCCGCCGCCTTCGTCCCGGTCTTCCCGGGATTCACTGCTCCCTTGCGGCCCTGGACAACGAAGTCGTTGATGCCGTCCTTGACATACGGGTCGGGATTGGGGTGGCCGGGAAAGAGCCTGTCATTATTCGTTGTGTTATCGGTGAAGAGCAGCGGCGCCTCGCCTTCGCAGGAAAGGACGAATTTGCCCAGCAGCGAATGCATTGCCTCGACGGTGCTCGTGCCCGAGGTTGCCTTGACCTGCTTGATGTTCGGTTTCCCGGCAGCCCGGTTGGATTCAGAGATCCATGATGCCCAGTCGTTGCGGAACCACAGTGTCGGCAAGAGATGCAGTTCCGCAGCCTCCGGCCCGCGGTTGTGAGCCGTGATCTTGACGAGGATGTCCTCGGGATCACCCTTGGCATACTCGACGAAGACGTCGAAGTAGCGGTCGGCATTGAAGACGCCGGTGTCGAGGAGTTCGTACTCCATGTCGTTGCGGCTGCGACGACTGTTTGTCTCGACCAGGTCCGCGTAGGGATAGGCCGCTTGGGGATACTTGTAGAGATACTTCATATACGAATGAGTCGGCGTGCAGTCGAGATAGAAGTAATACTCCTTCACGTCCTCGCCGTGGTTGCCCTGACTGTTCGTAAGCCCGAAGAGCCGTTCCTTCAGGATGGGGTCCTTCCCATTCCACAGCGCAAGCGCGAAGCAGAGGCGCTGTTTGTCATCGGAAATGCCGGCGATGCCGTCCTCGCCCCAACGGTAGGCGCGCGAGCGGGCCTGATCGTGGGTAAAGAAATTCCAGGCGTCACCGTTCTCGCTGTAATCCTCGCGTACGGTCCCCCACTGTCGTTCACTGAGGTAGGGTCCCCACTTCTTCCAGGGGGCCTTTTGCTCTCGGGCCTCTTCAAGGCGTTTCTTTTCGGCGTCCATGTTGATCTCCTTTCTTCAGGTTAAAAATGCGTTCCGCATCTAAATGGACTGTCGCGCGATCGGTTCAAGCTCTGGCGCTCGGGCATTGGATCTACGGCGCTGATCCAATCAAACGCCGTATGTGCTGTGCGATCATCAGCTCCTCATCGGTCGGTATCACCCATGCGGTCACGCGGCTGCCCTTACGGCTGATACAGGGGCCACCCTTTTCGTTGGCCTCCATATCCAGTTCCAGTCCGAGCCAGCCCGCCTCGCGGCAGACGCGCTCGCGAATCGAAACCGCATGTTCGCCGATGCCTCCGGTAAACACCAGTGCGTCGAGTCCCCCCAGGGCCGCGGCGAGTGACCCGATCTCGCGGCCGACCCGATAGACGAACAGATTCACCGCCTCGGCAGCGCGGGAGTCGGGACTTTCCAACAGCTCGCGCATGTCGCTCGAAATGCCCGAGACACCGAGCAACCCGGATTGTTCGTAAAGAAGTTCCCCCAGTGCGCGGGCGTTCATGCCGTGCCGATCGATCAAATAAAGCAGCACACCGGGATCGATCGCACCGCAGCGGGTGCCCATCATGAGCCCGTCCAATGCCGTGAAGCTCATCGTCGTGGCGACACTTTGGCCGCCCTCCATCGCGCAAAGGCTGGCGCCGTTGCCCAGGTGCGCGACCACGGTACGCCCATGGGCCGCGCGCCGATCCATCCCGGCCAGCACCGAGGCGATGTATTCGTAGGACAGGCCGTGAAATCCGTAGCGACGAACGCCTTCGTCGGCATACTGGCGCGGCAGTGCGAAGGCCTGCGCGACCGCCGGTTGCGTGCGGTGAAAGGAGGTGTCGAAGCAGGCTACATGGGCTATGTTAGGAGCCATCTGTGTCGCCGCTTTGATCGCCGCCACGTTGTGCGGTTGGTGCAACGGGGCCAGCGGGATGAGCGCCTCCAAATCGGCCACCGTTTCCGGGTCGAGGAGCACCGGCCCCGTAAACTTAACCCCTCCGTGCACGACGCGATGCCCTGTCGCGACAATTCGATTCCCGCCGAGCGCGCCGCCCCGACCCCATCTGAATAGGAACTCGATCGCGCCCCGATGATCCAGCCGGGCGCCGGCCTCCCACTCCTTTTCGCCGACGAGGGTCGTGGCGTCGCGGGCCACGAACCGCGGGCGCCCCGGCAGTCCTTCGATCTGCCCGCGCAGAAGGGGCCGGGGCGGGTCTTCGTTGAGAAAGACCGAAAACTTCAGGCTCGAGGAGCCGGCATTGAGCACCAGGATTGCGTCCGACATAAGGTTCGCCTTAAATTTCTAAAACGGCCAGACCCAGTTGGTGATCTCCGGCCGGTCGGTGCCGTGCTCGTGCGCGTAGTTCATGTTGTCGATGATGGCGTTCTTCATCTCCTCCTTTAAATGCGCGGCCTTCGTGCGCAGCTTCGGCACCCGATCGATCACGTCGATGACGAGGTTGAACCGCGAGGTTTCGTTCAGCAGCGCCAGCTCGAGCGGTGTATTGATATTCCCCTTTTCCTTGTAGCCGCGCACATGCAGGTTCTCGTGTCCCTTGAAACGATAGGCGAGCTTATGAATCAGCCAGGGATAGCCGTGGAAATTGAAGATGATCGGCTTGTCGGTCGTGAACAGGCTGTCGAATTCGCGGTCCGTCGACCCGTGTGGATGCTCGGAAGCCGGCTGCAGCTTGAACAGATCCACCACGTTGACGAAGCGCAGCCTCAGATCGGGCACGCGCTCGCGCAGGATCGCGGCGGCGGCCAACGCCTCCTGGGTGGCCACGTCGCCGCAGGAAGCCAGCACCACATCCGGCTCTTCGCCCGCGTCCGTGCTCGCCCGTCCCCAGATTCCGAGACCCTTGGCGCAATGCACGACCGCCTCCTCGATCGTGGTGAACTGGAGATGTTTCTGTTTGTCGGCCACGATGACGTTGATGTAGTCGGTCGACCGAAGACAGTGGTCCGCGACCGACAGCAATGTGTTGGCATCGGGCGGAAGATAGATTCGGGTCACGCTCGAGCTCTTGTTGGTGACCAGGTCGATGAAGCCCGGGTCCTGATGCGAAAAGCCGTTGTGATCCTGGCGCCAGACCGTGGACGACAGGAGTATGGTCTCGGAGGCGACCGAGGCGCGCCAGGGCACATGGTTCTTGGAAATGTCCAGCCATTTGGCGTGCTGGTTGAACATGGAATCGATGACGTGGGCAAAGGCTTCGTAGGTGTGGAAGAACCCGTGCCGGCCCGTGAGCAGATAACCCTCCAGCCAGCCGATCAATGTATGCTCCGAGAGCATCTCCATCACCCGGCCGTCACGCGACAGTTCGCTTCCGTCCAGGTCCTCCGGCAACAGATCCGCCATCCAGGTCTTCTTGCTCGCTTCATAAACGGCCTGAAGCCGGTTCGAGGCGGTCTCGTCCGGACCGAAGACGCGGAAATTGGTCATGTTGTTTCGCATCACGTCGCGCAGGAACTCGCCCAGCGGCTTGGTATTCTCATGCAAGACCTTGCCGGCCTGTTCCACCTTCACGGCGTAATTTCGGAAATCCGGGAGCTTGAGTTCCTTGCGCAGCAGCCCGCCGTTGGCATGCGGGTTGGCGCTCATCCGCCGATGGCCCTTGGGCGCAAGCGCTTTGAGTTCGGGCTTGAGCTTACCGGTGGCATCGAACAGCTCCTCGGGCCTGTAGCTACCCATCCAGTCTTCCAGGAGTTTGAGGTTCGCCGGATTGTCGCGCACATCGGAAAAGGGAACCTGATGAGAGCGCCAGAATCCTTCCACTTTGTGTCCTTTGATTTCCTTCGGCCCGGTCCAGCCTTTCGGCGAGCGCAGCACGATCATCGGCCAGCGCGGACGGAAGGGGTTGTTCGTTTGCCGCGCCCCCTTTTGAATCGAACGAATCTCGCCGATCGCCTCTTCGAGCGTGGCGGCCATCGTTTGGTGCATCACGGCCGGATCGTCCCCTTCCACGAAATAGGGCTTGTAGCCGTAGCCGACAAACAGCGCCTCCAGCTCCTCGTGGCTTACACGCGCCAGGATCGTCGGGTTGGCGATCTTGTAGCCGTTCAAGTTCAGGATCGGCAGCACCGCCCCGTCGCGTACGGGGTTGATGAATTTGTTGGAATGCCAGGCCGTCGCGAGCGGTCCGGTCTCGGCCTCGCCGTCTCCCACCACGCATGCGATGATGAGATCGGGATTGTCGAACGCCATGCCGTAGGCGTGAGAAAGACTGTAGCCGAGCTCGCCGCCTTCGTGGATGGAACCGGGCGTCTCCGGCGTCACGTGGCTCCCGATATGGCCGGGAAAGGAGAACTGCTTGAAGAACTTTTGCATCCCTTCCGCGTCCTCGCTCTTGTCCGGATAGATCTCGGAGTAGGTGCCTTCAAGATAGGCCGGCCCCAGCACCCCCGGCGCGCCGTGACCGGGCCCGGCCACGAAGATCACGTCGAGATCGTGTTTGAGGATCATCCGGTTCAGATGCACCCAAACGAAGGACAGCGCCGGGCTTGCGCCCCAGTGACCGAGCAGCCGGTGCTTCACATGCTCCGTCTTCAAGGGTTCTTTGAGCAGGGGATTATCTTGAAGGTAAATCATCCCGACCGAGAGATAATTACAAGCCCTCCAATAGGCATTCATCAACTCCAGTTCTTTATCGGATAATGGATTTCCCATGACAGCCTCCCAATGATTCCATTTGATTGTTTTCTGCCGCAGACCTCGATTGCTGTGCCTCCAACGTCAAGCCCTCGCCGGTCGGCCTTCCATGGCGTTGGTATATCGGCCCAGGGCGGCCGCGCTGTCGCACATGGCCCGATGATAGAACGCCTGCTGGCCCGCTTTGAGGTTTTCGTTCTTTCCACGCCAGGCTCTGAGTGCCTCGTCCTGCAAGGCCCGCCCGTACGAAAAAGTGAGCTTCCAGGGTTTCGGTCCCTCGAGCTGATTGATCGCGCTCAGATGCATGGTGGCCGCGAGATGATCCTGCCCGCCGGACAGGAAGACGATGCCGGGGACGGCGGCCGGAACATGCCGGCTGAGACAGCGCAGCGTTGCGACCGCCACTTCTTTGACGGAGGCCTGCTTGGCACACTCCTTACCCGATATGACCATGTTCGGCTTGAGCAGCATTCCTTCGAGAGACACCTTCTGGTCGAAGAGCGCGTTGAAGACCTCGTGAAGGACGATGCCCGTCACTTCCTCGCATCGCTCGATCGTGTGCGATCCATCCATGAGGACTTCAGGTTCAACGATGGGAACCACGCCCACCTCCTGACAAAGTGCGACATATCGGGCGAGCGCGTGCGCGTTCGCTTGTACGCAGGTTGGGCTCGGGAGCGTATCGCTTAGGGCGATCACCGCACGCCATTTGGCGAAACGCGCGCCGATTTCGCGGTATTCCTTTAGGCGGTCACGGAGCCCGTCGAGGCCTTCGGTGATTTTTTCTCCGGTCGAACCGGCCAGCGGTTTCGCGCCGAGATCGACTTTGATGCCGGGGAGGATCCCCTGCTTCGCGAGCAGATCGGCCAGCCCGGTTCCCTTCGATGCCCTCTGACGGATCGTCTCATCCTGCAGGATGACGCCGCTGATGAACTCGGCGATTCCGGGTGTGGTAAAGAACATCTCGCGGTAGGCCCGACGGCTGTCCGGCGTCGATTCGATCTTTCGCGCGTCGAGGCGTTTCGTCATGGTCGGCGGGGTCTCGTCGGCCGCCAGGATTCCTTTTCCGTCCGCCACGAGCGACCGCGCGGTCATTGCCAAGTCGGTGGTTTTCATAGGCCCTCCTGTTTTTCACGCCGAGGGGCCCTCCACATGCCTTGGAGTTTTTCCTCGGCTTTGTTTCAATGCCATGGCCAAATCAAAAACGGCCCCGGCTCCCTACGATGTGAGCATGGCATTCCACCTCTTCACCGCCGGGATGTCCCGGTAATAACCCAGGATGTTCAGCGTCGCGGTATCGAGAAGGAAGTGACGCCCCGCCGCGGCCGGAAGTCCGAGCCACCGGGCCGCAAAGACCCTGAAAATATGGCCGTGCGCAAAAAGGGCGACGTTCCCTTCCACCGCGCGGACTCTTCCGATCACACGATCGGCGCGGGCACCGACCTGCTCCGGGCCCTCTCCTCCGGGACAACCGTCGCTGAAGATCATCCAGCCGGGCGCTTTCGTGTGGATCTGTTTCGGGGTGAGCCCTTCGTATTCGCCGTAGTTCCATTCCATCAAGTCCCGATCGATTTCCGCGCGCTCGCCGAATCCGGCCAGGTCGCAGGTCTCACGGGCGCGCCGCAGGGGGCTTGAAAAAACCCGTGCGAAGCTCTCCTTGTCCAATACCGGCTTCAACAGCCGGGCCACGTTCCGGCCGTTTTCCGTGAGCGGGATATCCGTGATTCCGGTGTGCTGGCCGCTCAGACTCCACTCCGTCTCGCCGTGCCGGATGAGATAAACGTGCTGGGTCGGTCTCGCGGTCATCGGATCATCCCTTTTTGAAACGGCCCTCGGCGGACCCCTGAAGCGAAAGCGCGAGAAGGACGATCGAGCGCGGCTGGACGACAAAGGTCGCCTGCGCCACGGCCGGCGCCTTGTCCCAGGTATAGATGTCATCGGGGGACGTCCGCGCGGTGTCGATACACCGCCGCCATCGATGCTTATTCCCCGGTGGGACGGGGGGCAGTTCGAACGCCAACGGTTCCCAATAAGCGTTGAACATCCCGTGGAGGATATATCGTCCCCGGAGGCTGCGCAATGTGAAGGCGACGGCATGCGACGCGTCGCTCCAGTCCGGGTGGTTCAGCGCCACCCCGTGCCACTCGATTTTTGCCCGATCCAGGAGTTGGTTCAGGGTAAGGTTTTTGTCTTCCGCCAGCACGTCACGACGCTGGCGAAACGCCGTCAGCGCTTTGACAAACCGGTGAACGTCGGCATGGCGCTCCAGCAGGCCCCAGTCAAACCAACTGATCTCGCCGTCCTGGCCATAGGCGTTGTTGTTTCCCCGCTGGGTCCGCCGCACCTCGTCGCCCATCAACAGCATCGGGGTGCCGGCCGCCAGCAACTCCAGCGCAAAAAAGTTCTTCACCTGGCGGTTTCGCAGCGCCTCGATCGCCGGATCGTCCGACGGTCCCTCCGCGCCGCAGTTCCAGCTCAGATTGTCGTTGGAACCGTCGCGATTGTCCTCGCCGTTGGCCTCGTTGTGCTTCCGGTCGTAGGAAACCAGATCGTTGAGGGTGAAGCCGTCGTGACAGGTGACGAAATTGACGCTCTGCTCCGCCTCCCGTTGGTCGTGGCCGTAGATGTCGGGACTGCCCAGGAGCCGGGCCGCAATAGGCGACACCGAGCCGTTGTCGCCCTTTAAAAACCGCCGCACGTCGTCCCGGAAGCGGCCGTTCCATTCCTGCCAGGTGTCGCCGACGAAGCTTCCCACCTGATAGAGTCCCGCGGCGTCCCACGCCTCCGCGATCAGCTTCGTGCCGGCCAGCAGGGGATCCGACTCGATGTCCCAGAGAACGGGCGGGTTCGGCAGGGACCGGCCCGACTCGTCGCGGGACAGGATCGAGGCGAGATCGAACCGAAAGCCGTCGACGTGCATCTGCGTCACCCAATAGCGGAGGCTGTCCTGAATCAACCGGCGCACGAACGGCTGGTTGGCGTTCAGCGTATTGCCGCAGCCGGTGTAGTCCGCGTAGCGCGATTTGTCCTGCTCCAGAATGTAATAGAAGTCGTTGGCCAGGCCGCGATAGCACAATGTCGGTCCGTTTTGACCGCCCTCCGTCGTGTGATTGAATACGACATCCAGGATGACTTCGATTCCGGCGCGATGAAGCGCCTTCACCATGTCGCGAAATTCATCGAGCACGGACAGGGCTCCCTTCCGCGAGCTGTACGCATGATGCGGCGCGAAAAAGGAGACCGGCTGGTAGCCCCAGTAGTTCACGCGGCCTTCGGGCGCATCCTGGGGGTCGAACTGAAAAACCGGCAACAGCTCGACGGCGGTGACCCCCAGGTCTTTAAGATAAGGAATCTTTTCGATCAAGCCGGCGAAGGTCCCCCGCTTCACGGGCGCGACGCCCGAGCTGGGATGGCGGGTGAAGCCGCGGACATGAAGCTCGTAGATCACCGTTTCCGCAAAGGGCCGCTTGAGCGGCCGGTCGCCTTCCCAGTCATAGCTCCCGGGATCGGCCACGACGCTTTTCATCGCCGTCGCCGCATTGTCTCCGGGCCGGCTCGCCGCTCCGCGGTTGTAGGCATCGGGAACCGCGATGGCCAGGCCGTAGGGGTCGATCAGAACCTTCTCCCCGTCGAACCTTAAACCAAGCTCCGGCGTGAAGGGCCCGTCGGCTCGATAGGCATAGACCTGGCCCGGCTTAAGGTCCGGGACGAAGCAATGCCAGTAGTGATAGGTGCGGTTCCGGTCGGGATCGAGCGGAATGACCTTCGACGGCTTTTTAGCCTTCTCATCGTCGAACAGCAGCAGCTCGACCCGGGTCGCGTTTCTTGAAAATAGGCTGAAGTTGACGCCGTCGGGATAAACCATTGCGCCGAGAGGGGCGCTCGCCCCTTCTTTGAGAACACCGGGGTCCACCTCTTCCCCTCGTTTGGTTTGTGTCGGGCCAACGCCCTTGCGATTGCGGATCGGTTGAATTTCCATTGCAATGCCCTCCCTTTTGCGATCGCCTCCCCTGATCCGTACGACATCGGCCGGCCAGGCCGTGCCGCCTTACAACGGCACCTTCACCGGCTGCACGGCCCAGATCTCCAGGCAATATTCGTCGATGGCGCGGTCGGACGAGAACTTGCCGCTGCGCGCGGCGTTGAGAATCGACATGCGCGTCCATTGATCTTCGTCCTTCCAGGCGGCACTCACCCGTTCCTGGCAGGCGACGTACGCGGCATAATCGGCCAGGACCAGAAACGGATCGGACCGGGTCAGGTTCTCGACGATCGGGCGGAACACATCCGTATCGCCGCGCGAGAAGCGGCCGGAGCCGATGAGCTCCAGCACCGCGCCCAGCTCGGCGTTGCCATCCATATAGGCCGCCGGCCGGTAGCCTTCGCGCCTGACGCGTTCCACCTCCTCCACCGTGAGCCCGAACAAAAAGAAATTTTCAGCGCCCGCTTCTTCGCGGATCTCGACATTGGCGCCGTCCAG
This sequence comes from Nitrospiria bacterium, assembly GCA_035498035.1. NCBI lineage: Bacteria > Pseudomonadati > Nitrospirota > Nitrospiria > Nitrospiria bacterium. Next base: position 211,093 of record DATKAN010000025.1, on the reverse strand, counting down.
CGTGCCGATGGTCAGCGCGCCGTTCATCATGAATTTCATGTTGCCGGTGCCCGAGGCCTCCTTGCCGGCGGTGGAGATCTGCTCGGACAGGTCGGCCGCTGGATAGATGAGGTGCGCGTTCTGAACGTTGAAATTGGGCACGAAGGCGACCTTCATCCGCGTGTTCACCTCCGGGTCGGCGTTGACGGTTTCGGCGACGGCGTTGATGAGCTTGATGATGCGCTTGGCCATGAAATAGCCGGGCGCGGCCTTGCCGCCGAAGATGAAGGCCCGAGGCGGAATCGCCAGCGCCGGATTCTCCTTGAGCCGGCGGTAGAGCGTGACGATGTGCAGGACATTCAAGTGCTGGCGTTTGTATTCGTGGATGCGCTTGACCTGGATGTCGAACAGCCAGTCGGGATCCAGCTCGGTTCCGGTATGCGCGCGGATATAGGCGGCGAGGCGTTGCTTGTTGGCCCGCTTGACCGTGCGCCAGTCGCGACGGAACGCGGCGTCATCGATCTTGGACTCCAGCTTGCGAAGCGTTCCCAGGTTCGCCGGCCAGCGATCGCCGATCGTGCTATCGAGCAGCTCGCGAAGCCCGGGATTGGCCAGCGCCAGGAAGCGGCGCGGCGTGACGCCGTTGGTCTTGTTGCTAAAGCGCTCCGGCCAGAGTTCGTAGAAATCCTTGAGCACGCTGGCCTTGAGCAAATCGGAATGCAGCGCGGCCACCCCGTTGACCGCGTGGCTTCCGACGGCCGCGAGATGCGCCATCCGCACGCGCTTTTCGCCTTCCTCGCCGATCAGCGACATCCGCGAAACGCGGGCCTCGTCGCCGGGAAACCGAGCGCGCACCTCATCGAGAAAACGTCGGTTGATCTCGTAGATGATCTCCAGATGCCGCGGCAGCAATTCGCGGAACATCGGCAGCGGCCAGGTCTCCAGCGCCTCGGGCAGAAGCGTATGGTTGGTGTAGCCGAAGGTCTTGACCGTGACGGCCCACGCCTTATCCCAGTCGAGCCGCCGTTCGTCCACCAGGAGACGCATCAATTCGGCGACGCCGATGGACGGATGCGTGTCGTTTAGCTGCACGGCAAAATGTCGGTCAAACTGCTCCGCCGGAACTCTGACCAGTTCGAGCAGTCGCAGCATATCTTGCAGGGAGCAGGAAACGAAGAAGTACTGCTGCGCCAGGCGAAGCCGCTTGCCGATTTCCGGCTCGTCGTTGGGGTAGAGCACCTTGGTGACGGTCTCGGAGACCAGCTTTTCGTTGACGGCCTGATAGTAATCGCCGACATTGAAGGCCTGGAAATCGAACGACTCGACCGCCTCGGCGCTCCACAGCCGCAGTGTGTTGCAGGTGTTGACGCCGTAGCCCTGGATCGGGGTGTCGTAGGCGGTACCCTTCACCACCCGGTTCGGCACCCAGCGCACGCGATGACGGCCCTCTTCATCCCGGTCATGCTCGGTGCGGCCGCCCCAGTTGACGTAATAGGAGTTATCGGGCTTGGCGATCTCCCAGGGATTCCCGTGGCGCAGCCACTTGTCGGTGATTTCGGTCTGCCAGCCGTCTCGGATCTCTTGATCAAAAATCCCGAACTCGTACCGTATGCCGTAGCCGATGGCCGGCCGCTCGAGCGTCGCCAGCGAATCGAGATAACAGGCGGCGAGCCTTCCCAACCCGCCGTTGCCCAAACCCGGCTCCTCCTCGCAGGCCAGGATGACATCGAGGTCCTGGCCGAGTTCGGACAGCGCGGCACGCGCCTCCCGTTCGATGTTGAGATTCACCAAATTGTTTCCCAAATGGGGCCCCATCAGGAATTCGGCCGATAGGTAACAGGCCACCTTGCCGCCCCGTTTAAAATAGGTCTCGCTGGTGTTGATCCAGCGGTGCTGCATCCGGTCGCGCACCGCCAGCGCCAGCGCCCGGTAATAGTCGTGAGGCTTCGCTAACGCCTCGAGGCGCCCGATGGAGTGGCGCAGGTGATCGATGACCGCCTGCCGCAAGTCGCCCGCCCGAAGGCCGGCGCGAACATCCGCCTCCGTCCGCGTTCCAACGGGCTTGGGCGGTAATTTTCTCGCCGGCTCCGGGGAAATGTTCGTGTCCATTTTGGTCCCTCCTCCTTATCTCTGTATCGATGTGGCCCCGCGCTTAAGGCGGCTTCGCGGGCCGGTGAGCCTCCTCCTCGTCCGGCGGCGCCGCCGGCGCCGCAAACCAATCCTCTTTTCGCACCACTTTGGGCTGCGCGGGATCTCCCTCGTAAGCCGGCGTCATGATCTGCACGCCGTATTCATTGAAGAGGTCCAGAATATTGCGGTGCATGTCCGAGTAAACCTGCGCCATGGATTGTGCGTTGTCGCAGTAGGCGTTGAGCTCATACGTGACGCAAAAGTCGCCGAGCGACAGCTGCCGGACGAACGGCTCCGGGTTCTTGAGCAGCCCCGCGGTGCGGTCGGCCGCGATTTTCAGCATCGCGACGACCTGGCGCCAGGGCGTTTCATAACCGATTCCCACGGTGGTATGCAGGATCAGTCCGCGCGTTCGGGCAAGGGAGCTGTAGTTGAGGATCTCCGTGTTGAGGATCTTGGAATTGGGCACGACGACCTCTTCGTTCTTGATGGTAGTCAGGTGGGTGACCTGGAGGCGGACCTTCTCGATGTCCCCGACGACGCCTTCGATCTTCACCCGGTCGCCGACCTTGAATGCCCGCCGATACGTGAGCGAGTAACCGGCCAGGATGTTGGCGATGACCGAGGACGATCCGAGCGACACGATCACGCCGAGGAAGATCGAAAGGCCCTTGAAAGCCGGGGACTCGGCGCCGGGGATGTACGGATAGGCCACCACCAGCGCGAAAACCACGACCGCCAATCGAACGATCCGGTAGGTCGGCTGCGCCCAGTCCGCATCGAACCCCGAGATCGTCACGGTTCCCCGTTCCAGACCGGTGAAGAACAGCCGGGCCACCTTGAGCACGTATCGGGTGATGATAAAAAGGATGGCGAGAAAAATGAGGTTCGGCAGGTAACCGATGGCCCCGTGGCCCAGGATGACAAAGGGCTCGAACACCCAGTGGGCCAAACGGTGGCCCGCCGCCCGCGTCCAAGGAAACAGACCCAACGTGAAGTGGAAATAAACGAAGAGCAAGGCGAGGCCGGTGATCAGGCGCAGGGTATGGATCGCCCGCCTTAGCGCGCCCCAGAGCTGCTCCGCATGGATCACTTCAAATGAGCGGATCGTCAACCCGTGAATCCGCGCCTTGTATCGCGCCTCGATCGTCTGTTCCGCACGTCGGAACAGCCGGAATCCCAGCCAGAACGCCGCAATGAAAACCACGGTGGCGATGGCGGCGGCCGAAGTATCTCTCATCAAACTCTCGGGGCTCCGGTCGCTGCGGTACCGTTCGATGGCCTGCCGGATGCGTCGGGCGTGCGTCGCGGCCAGTTCCTGGCGACCCAGTCCTTCCAGGCGTGCGTCGGCGTCGAAGACCGACATGATGAAATAATCCCCGGCCATGATATCGGTTGATGTTTCGGACTCGACCGTTCGCACCGTTTCCGGACTTACGGCGGGGTCTTGAGCCGGGGCCACGATACGGTCGTGGATGGCAAGCGCCCGCTGCTCGGCCGGAAAGGAAGTCGTGCCCCGCACCTTAAACAGCACTTCGCTGTCGAGCTGGACGGGCGCCGTTGCGAAGGCCGCCTCGAGGGCTTCGCGCGAAGCCTCTCCCGAAACGCCTGTCGCAGGCTGGCCCGGCGGCGCCGACCAGGCCGTCAAAGCCGTCGAAGCGGCTAAAGTTGCGGTCAAAACAAAAATTCGTATCATTATAATGGGGTCCTTCACTTCAATTTCGCGCGCGCGAGTCGATTCGATAACGCGCGAGCGATCGAGTAGGGCGCAACGATCAGTACCGGTCCGACTACAAGGGCCGCCCCCGGATACGAAACCCTGAAGAGGATCCATTGAAAAATAGAATCCAGGAGAATTCCCATCAGCAGTAGATTGAGCACGCTCTCGTAACCGCTTCGGACCAGATCGCGCCGTAGCCCCCGGTGGAACAGCACGCCATACAGATACGGCGGCCGCCCCGCCCGCGCATCCGCCAGACCGTTCCAGATGCCGATGATGGTCGCAAAGGTTGGCTGGAGAACGAAACGAAACCGGCCGGGGCCGGTGAGTCGTTTTGGAATATCCTCGATGAACTCGCGCGTAAAAAGGTAAAACCCTCCGCGGTTAAAGGCCTCGCGCAGGGACCCCGGCACCGAGAGCGCGAGCACGAGCAGCGTGAGGCCCGCGAGGATGAAGGTGAGATGCTTTCCCTTCAGGTTCAATTCGACCATCAATATTTCTCCGGCACGAAATTTCTGCCCTTCAACGCAGCCTGATCGTCGTAGGCCCCTTTTTTCGAGCGATCGGGCAGGTGCACCTTCTTCTGGGGCAACTTCTCGTACGGAATGAGGCTCAGGAGATGAGAGATGCAATTGAGGCGGGCCCGTTTCTTGTCGTCCGACCGCAGAATGTACCAGGGCGCCCATTTCGTATCCGTCGCCTCCAGCATCATGTCCCGCGCGCGGGAGTAATCATACCAGCGGCTCCGTGACGGCAAATCAATGGGACTGAGCTTCCATTGGCGCAGCGGGTCGTTTATGCGCGCCTCAAACCGTCGCTTCTGTTCCTTATTGCTGACTTCCAGCCAGTACTTGATGAGCTGAATGCCTCCTTCAACGATATATTGTTCAATCTCGGGACAAAGCTTCAGGAAACGGCGGTGCTGCTCCTTCGTGCAAAACCCCATGACGTGCTCCACGCCCGCGCGGTTGTACCAACTGCGATCAAAGATCACGATCTCACCGGCCGCCGGGAAATGCTGGACGTACCGTTGGACGTACATCTGCGATTTCTCCCGATCGGACGGCGCGGGCAGGGCCACGAGGCGGAAGACCCGCGGACTCACGCGCTCGGTGATCGCCTTGATCGTTCCGCCCTTGCCGGCGGCGTCGCGTCCCTCGAAAAAAACGATCACCCGCAGTCCTTTGGCCTTGACCCATTCCTGGAGCATGCAAAGCTCCGCCTGAAGGCGCTGCAGCTCCTTGGCATACTCTTTTTGTTTCATCTTGGGCCGATCGTGTTCAATTTGTAGTTTTGCCACTGCCGGTCGTCTCCTCTGTTGGCGAAGGCGGGGCCAGGTTTGATTGCGTCCCGTCTTCGGTCTTCTTTTCCTCTTCGGACTTTTTGAAGCTTCCTCCCAGCGCCAGGTATAAGTTAACCCGTTGCACGCGCGCCTCGCTCTGAACCCGAATCAGCGCCGACCGTGCGGCGAACAGGGCGAGCTGCTGCTGCGATACACTTCGAAGATCCACCGAGCCCACGCGATACTGTACATTGGCTAGCTCGAGGGCGCGCTCATTGTCCGTCACGGCGTTCATCAGAATCGTCTGGCGATCCTTGAGCGTGAACTCGGTCGCCAGCGCATTCTCCACTTCGCCGAAAGCGCGAAGCCCCGCCTGCGCGTACTCGGCCAGCGCCTGTTTCTGCTCGGACGTGCGGATCTCCACCTGGGCGCGCAGCGCCCCGCCCTGATAGATCGGCGCCAGCAAGTTCGCCCCGGCGCTCCAGACCGGATTGTTGTGATCCTTGAGGACGAACAGGTCGCTTGAGACGCTGCTGACGCCGGCCGTGAGCGAGATTTTCGGCAACATCGCGGCCTTCGCCTCGCCCACGCGGTCGAAGGCCGCGGCGACCCGCCGCTCCGCGGCGACGACATCCGGGCGGCGTTCGAGGAGTTCCGACGGTAATCCGGCCGGCACCGGCGGGGGCATCAGGTCCAACTTCCCGGAGGCTTCCATAGCCGCGGCGGGATAGCGGCCCAGAAGCAGTTCGAGCGCGCGTAACGATTGTTCGTAGGCGAGCTCAAGCTGCCGGAGGGTGTCACGGTAGCCGTCGAGATTGGCCTGGGCGACGGCGACGTCCAACTCATTGCCCGCGCCCACTCGCAGACGCTGGCGCGCGATGTTGAGCAATTGTTCTGCGGAGGTCACGATCTGGGCGGCGGTTTCTTTCTGCTGTTTGGCCTCGGTCGCGAGGAACCAGCTCTTGGCCACCATGGCGGCGAGAGACTGTCGACCGTATTCGAAGTCCGACAGCGCCGAGGCATATTGTTGGGTCGCGGCGGCGCGGCCGTACCGCACCCGCCCCCAAAGATCGATTTCCCATGAGGCCGACACGAGGATGCCCGTAAGACCGGAATTGTCGCCGCTGAGCTTTCCGCCGGCTCGACCGAGCGCGGTCACGGCCGGATACAGGCTCGCCCCCGCGACTTTCAGGTATCCTCCCGCCTGCTCCACACGCGTCGCGGCCACGCGCAGATCCGCATTGTGAACGAGCGCTTCCTCCACCAGGGCCCGGAGGGAGGCGTCGTTGAAGGTGGCGAGCCATCCGTCGACCACCGCCCCCTCCGCCGCGCCGGGGGCCTTCCACTTCGGCGGCAGCTCCGCGTGCGCCAGGGTTTGCGAGCGAATTTCATCGGCGCTCGGCGGGGGGTTGAGCGCGCAGCCCCACAAAGCGCCGCCCAACAACGGGATCACCGCCAGTGCATATCGGAACGGAATTCGCGATCGCCGGTACGCCACGTTACCCCCCACGACCTAATGAAGCTTCAGGACGAGGTAGTTGGTGTAGGAACCCACGCGCAGTATCACCTTGCGGAGAATATGGATCGGTTCTACATGATGGGTATAGATCGCCGCGCTGCCCAATGCCCCGGCCGCCAGAAAGAGGGCCCGGTCCTTCTCCTCGAGATCGATCTTCACCGGGAAGCGTCCCTCCGGCGGAGGAATAGGTCCCGTCTGAGGGATCGTCCCGCTCATTGGAACTTGACCCTGTCCCTGGGCCCAGACGATGGAGTCGACCTTCCCCTTGATGATCCGGCCGGGATAGGTCGGCAGAGCGATTTCCACTTCGTTGCCCGGCTCCACCTCGTGCAGCTCGTTCTGATGGTAGAGCGCGATCACCTGATACTCGTCTTCGACAAAGCTCATCGCCGGCACAATTGGAAACGGCACGACGAACGAACCGACCCGAAGCTGCAGGTTGATGACCGAGCCGTCCGCCGGCGCATACATCGTCGTTTGCGACAGGTCCCAGCGCGCTTGATCCAGTTGCGCCTGGAGTTGTCGCACGTCGCTTTCATAACGCTCCTCGTCGAATTTGCTTCCCGCGCCGGTCTTCGCGAGGTCGCGCGACTGCCTGAGCCGCGTCTGGGCCAGGGAAAGTTGCGCCTCGATGCGCCGGACGTCGATCTCGAACGGGGTGGGATCGATCTTGAACAGCACGTCACCCTTCTTCATCGGTCGATTGCCCTCGGCCGGCACCTCGATCACACGGCCTCGCACTTGAGGCATAACCTGCACCACGTACTTGATCACGCGCACGTCGTGTGACGATGGGGCGACGACGTTGAGCAAGAGGATCAGGGTGGCGAGCCCGACGATCGGAATGGTGACGACCACCACCTGCGAGGTCGTGTTCCAGGGCAGCCACTTGAGCTTGAAGAAAATAATCCAGACGAAAAATGAATAAATGCCTACCAATAGGAGTTCCATCAGACTTCTCCCTGGCGGGTTTTCATCCGCGCTAATGTTTCCTCGATCTCGGCCAGCTCGCGCTTAAGGGACTCGAGCTCCTCGGCGGGTACGCCTTTTGCGGCCAGTTGACCGATGGCCAGGCGAAGTCGGGCGACCGCCTCGCCCGTGTCGCCGGCCGGCGCCTCGGCCTCGCCTTCGCTTTCCAGGTAGTAATCCTCGTGTTTGTCGGTCCCGTAGGCCATCTTGTGCAGTACGGGTTTTGAGTAGGCCCAGAGCCAGGCGAGCGGCCAAAGCATCCCGCCGAAGACTAACGACAGGATGCAGAGGATTTTGATCGCCTCCTTCTGGGGGTGATGACGCTTCTCGGCGATTTTTTCGGGAAGGATATGGACCATCCAGAATAAATAAATTCCGACAACGGGAACAAATAGGAGGACCACGATGGTCAGGATATCCGCCAGCGTGTCGACGAAGGGCCCCGTCATGGCCCATGCGGATTCCGGAAGGGAGGTCAACAATAAGCCAATTCCGGCCCAGGCAGAGATTTTGAGACCGTATGCCATATTAATGCCGCGACTTATTTTCATCATGTTCTTCATTTTTTCGCCGAAATCGTCAAACCTCCGTCTATGGCCCTGCCGGTAATTGGGGGGGCAGCGACCCCCACAGCTCAGAAATTCCGTTCCACAAGATCTGCACTCCGATGCAGACCAGAATGAAGGCGAAGAGTCGGGACAGCGCTTCGGAGCCCGTCTTCCCCAGCCTCCCTTCGATCCGGTCCGCATACCGGTAGCAAAGGTAAATGGCCGCCGATACGGTCATGCTCGCCGCCAGGGCCCCTAGCATGACCGGAATGGTCCTCGGAAGTATGGCGCCCATCGCGATCGTCACCGAAATCGTTCCGGGGCCGGTCGTGATCGGCATCGTCAAGGGATAAAACGCCATTTGGGCCCAATCCCCCGAACCCCCGCCGATCTCCATGCCGGTCTCGCTCGCCGATCGGGTTTCGTTTAAAAGCCGCCAGCCGGAGGAGGCGAGCACGATTCCCCCGGCCACACGAAGCACCGGCAACGATATGTCAAAAAAATCGAGAAGAAAAGTCCCGACATAATACGACACGTTGATGATGATAAACGCGTAGAAGGCAATCCGTCCCGCAAGAATAATTCGCTGGGCCCGCCCCGCGCGTCGGGTCATCGCAATAAAAAGCAAGGCCATGCCCGGGGGATTGATCACCGGAAAAAGCGCCGCAAACACATGACCGAAGTGATGTAGAAAAACCTTCATCCACTCTCCATGCGTGCACGAACCCCACCTTCGACAGACGGGGCCTGCCCGATCCCGGTCAGGAACAGGCCCCTTGAGCCTGGGTTAAAAATCGTACTTCACCGAGTACTGCACGCGCGTGTCATCGCCCTTGTTCCCGTTCTTGTTCTCGCGTTGGCCCCAAAGGATCTCCGCGCCCGTCATGACCCCTTTCGCCGGGTAAAAAAGCAGGTTCCCCGAGGCGTAGGATCCGTTGTTGAAGGCATTGTCGGCCTGTCCGCCGGAATTGTTTTGATTCTGGCCGCTGTATCCGATGGAGCTGCTCCACTTTTCATTCCAGTAATGATCGTAGTACAAAAGCCACCCAAGCAGCGGCACCGCCTGGCCCTTTGAAAGGGACGAGTTGGGGGCCACATCCGTGCAGCAGTCATTGAAGTAGTTCGCGATGCCCTTTCCATAGGCCAACTGCGCCATAATCTTGTCCTTGCCGTGGGTATTGAGGCTTCCGCTCAGATTGATGCCGCCGCCGAGAACGTGTCCGGAGGTCTTGCTGATGCCAGAGAAGTTTATTAGGTCGGGATTCTGGTATCCGAGCCATCGCACGATGCCTGCCACCTGTGCATGTCCCCAGGGCTGGTTGACACGATACTGCCCGGTCAAATCCGGGTAAGGATTCCAGGCCGTCCATCCTTCCGGGTTGACGGCGTTGCCCACATCGATTGCGGACCCGGGTCCTTCAAGGGCGACCGCGAACTTCGCATGATCGGTGCGCATCGGCGTCCATCGTAACTGGATGTTCCGGAAGAAGATCATTCCGCCCGGCCCCCAGTATTCAATGGTGTTGGGAAAGACGTCCCCGTCCATGAACAGACTGTTCGTCTGACCGGCCAGAAAGGCCCCCATCTCGCCGTAGGCATGGCGGAGACGGATCGTGGTCTGGCCTTCGTCGACCCCGACGCCGAACATGTCGAACTCGAACTTTGTGTGCAGCTCACCCGCGGAGGTCGGGAAGTCGCCCGTAACACCAAAACGCGACTGCCGGACGCTGAAGGTGGTATTGCCATCCTTCCCGCATCCTGGGTCATTCGCTGTTCCGCCAGGACAATTCACCGGGATCTTGGAAGGACGCAAGGCGGCCTTCCAATTGGGATCGACCGTGTTTACATCATAAATGGCATCCAATTGGACAAACCCGTAGAAATTTAATTCCGGTCCCGCCGCTTTCGCAGCGGAAGTGGAGGCCAGTCCTGCGGCAAAAAGGCTAAACGTCAATGCGAAAATGATTGCGTATCGTTTAATCATGTTTGGCTCCTTTATTTATTTGTCCCCCATTGATTTCGATCGGACGTTTATCGTCCGCTGCCGAACACGTTTGCGCCCAGCTGCTCGGCGATGTATTCGATCGCCTTGGCGGAGCGCACGCTGTTCCCGGCATCGTTCACGCGCGGCGAGAAGCCGACGATCGCCATTTTGCCCGGCACGACCGCGACAATACCGCCCCCGACACCGGTCTTGGCCGGCAGTCCCGCCGTGTAGGCCCATTTCCCCGACTCATTATAAAAACCGGCCATCATCATGATGGCGAGCACCTTCGGAACGTACCTCGCATCCAGGACCCGCTCCTTGGTGATCGGGTTCATGCCGTCGTCCGCCAGCGTGGCGCCCATCACCGCGAGTTGCTTTGCGGTCACGCCGATGGAGCATTGCCGGGTGTAGACGTCCACCGCCTCCATCGGATCGGAATAGATGCGATCCGAAGCGAACAGGATGTAGCCGTGGGCCCGGTTTCGCTGGTTGGTAGCCGCCTCGGACTTGTAGACATCCTCGATCACCTTAAGCTTGGCCCCCGAGAGGCGATTTTCAAAATCGAGGATCTTGTTGAAACGATCCTCGGCCGACTTCGCCTTGACCATGCTGACCGCCGCGATCGCGCCGGAATTGACCAGCGGGTTGACCGACACCTGCGGAATAATCTGTGTCGCGAGGATGGAGTTGAACTTCTGGCCGGTCGGCTCGACGCCGATCTTGTCCAGGATCGCTTCGCTGCCCTGCTCCTGCATCACCAGGGCCGCGGTGAACGGCTTGGAGACCGATTGGATGGTGAAGGCATAATCCACATCGCCGGCGGTGTAGGTTTCGCCCTTCGCCGTCACGATCGCGACGCCGAAAAGATCGGCCGGCACCTTGGCCAGCTCCGGGATGTAATCCGCGGGCTTGCCTTCCTTGACATCCTTGAACTTGTTGTAGGCCTCCTGCACGAGGCGTTTGAGGGTCGCGGGATCCGTGGAGACCTCCCCGGCGGTCGCCCGGAACGGCGATACCAGAAGTACCGCCACCGTGAACGTTACCAGTACAGCGGTGCGGTGTAGCCACTTTGGTCTTTCCATATATTTCTCCTTTCTGGTTAGTGATTCGCCATAACTCGACATCACACCTACACCCTGCTTTAAGACTTTATCCAAACTGTGATCGCAACAGCACCATGAAGGTGCCCCACATGGTGAGCAGTATGTTGGCCAGCGCATACGGCACGGTATAACCCAGGACCGGCGTCTGGCTTTCGGCCTTCTCCTGGATCGCGACGAGCGCCGGGGTCAGGGTCTGGCCGCCGGCCATGGCGCCGATCAAAAGCACCGGATGCATCCGCAGAAAATAGCGCCCGAACGCGAAGGCCACGAGCAGTGGAACCGACGTGACCACCGCGCCGCCGAGCAGAAGCCGCGGGCCGGCGTCGCGCACCGCATCGATGAAGATCGGCCCCGCATGCAGGCCGACCACGGCGACGAATCCGGCCAGCCCGAGCTGGGTCATGAGGTTGACCGAGGCGTCTGGAATCTTCCCGAGCGCCGGCTTCACCGAGTAGAACCAGCCGAAGAACAGACCGGCCAGCAACACCCCGACACTGGTCGTCAGCGACAGTTTTAAGGACCCCAGCATGAGATAGGGCAGCCCGACGAACGCGCCGATTACAATCCCGATGCCGAGGAGCATGAGGTTGGTGCTGGCCGTGGGGATTTCAACCTGTCCGATCTCCCGCGCGGCGCGTTCCACCGTGGGCTGCGGTCCGACCAGCTCTATCACGTCTCCGAGATCCATGACGGTTTCAGGGGAGATCGGGATTTCCTGGCCGCCGCGTGTGACCGATCGGACGCCTACCCCGCGGGCCGGCGGCCAGCTGGCCAGCTCGCTGAAGCTCCGTCCCGTGATTTCGGGGTTTGTCACGACGACCCTGGCGACCTCAATCGGGAAATCGAGCAGCTCCGGGTCGTCGACCTCGGGGCCGAGGCGCGGCCCGACCTCCAGGACCACCTCCCGGCGTCCGTAGAGGACGAGGATGTCGCCCCGCTCGACGCGTGTGTCCGGACCGACAGGAATGATCCGGTCCCCTCGACGCAGCCGCTCGACGAACATCCGTCCGTCCGGCCGGATCACCTCCACCTCGGTCGCGCGCTTCCCGATGACCTCGGCGCTTTCGACGCGGTGTGCGCGGAAGGCAAAGCGCTGGTAGGCCGAGGTGACATTGGGGGCGACACGTTTGATCCCGAGCTTCGACTCGAACGCTGCCGCCTCGGCCTTGAGATCGATGCCCATCATTCGCGGCGCGATGGAACCCAGGAACACGATGGGCGCCACCACGCCGAACAAATAGGACAGCGCATCCGCCACGGCGATGTGACTGACGAGCATCTGCCGCTCGGCATCCGGAAGCGGGAGCGCCATAATCGCCTCGGTCGCGGTTCCGATAGCGGCCGATTGGGTCAGACCGCCCGAGAGCAGGCCGGCCGAAAGGCCGAGGTCCAGCCCAAGGAGTCGCGCCATGAAATAGGCCACGGCGAGCCCCGCCCCGCAGTGCACGATCGTGAAGGCCAGCGAACGCAGGCCGTCCCCCTTCAAAGAACGAAAAAACTGCGGCCCGACCGAATAACCGGTCCCGAACAGGAACAGCATGAACAGCACGGTCTTGACGAGACCCGGAACCTCGACATTCAATTGGCCGACCAACAGCGCGGCGAGCAGTGAACCGGTGACGCCGCCCAGGCTGAATTGGCCGAGCTTCCACGACCCGATCCAGAACCCCAGGCCGATCGACAGAAAGAGCGCCAGCTCCGGGTTGCTGCGCAAGGCCGAGACGAACCACTCGATCATGACGTTCGCGTTCCCTTATCGATTGATAGATACCCACGGGCAAGCCCGTGATACTCATTGCGCCGCGCTTCGCGCAAAACTTCATTTACTCCCGCCCGAAAGCGGTGTCCTCTTGCCTGCGCCGCCCGTGATGATCCACCCAGCGAGCAAGGCGAGCGAGAGGGGGAGGCTCCAGTCCGCTTGAGGCGGATGGAGGGGGCGACGCAAGCCCCTATCAATAGGCGTAGAACAGTTCCTGGAGTTTCTTCGGGTCCTTGGTCTGCATCAACCCCAACATCAATAAGATCCTTGCCTTCTGCGGGTTTAATTCCATCGATGCGATCAGACCCAGCTTGTCGTCGTTCACCTCGATATTTCGTGCGACGATCCCGCTGCCGGTGCGCGTCGCACGGACCACGGCCACACCCTTCTTCGCCGCGTCGACAAGACCCGCCATCGCCGTATCGGTCGTATTGCCGTCACCCACGCCGGCCAGCACGATCCCCTTGACGCCTTTCTGGACCAGGAAATCGATCGTGTCGCGTCCGAAGTTGGCATAGGAGTAGACGATCTCGACCCGGGGCAGATCCTCAGGCTTCACGCCATCCACCGAGAACTGGCTTTTCGTGGTGTGGCGCACGCTGTTCGGGAAAAAGAAGTGCGCGATTCCCGTGTTCATCACACCCGCGCGGCCGCGGTTTGGGGATTTAAAAGTGTTGAGTTCGGTGCTGTTGGTTTTCTCGGCCTCGCGCGCGTAGTGGATCTCGTCATTGAGGACGATCAACGGCCCGCGCCCCCTGGCCTCGGGGTTTATCGCCAGCGCCACCGCCTCGAACAGGTTGGCCGGACCGTCCGCTCCGATGGCCGTGGAGGGTCGCATCGATCCGACCAGCACCACCGGCTTGTCGCTCTTCACCACGAGACTGAGGAAGTAAGCGGTCTCCTCCAACGTATCGGTCCCATGGGTGATCACCACCCCGGTCACATCGGATTGCTTCAGCACCGCATTGGCCCGGTCCGCGAGTTTCAGCCAGACGTCATTGGTCATGGTCTGACTGCCGATGCTGGCGATCTGCTCGCCGCTGATGTCGGCCATATCTTTTAACTGCGGCACGGCCTTGATGAGCTGGTCCACCGAAACCTCGCCGGCCTTATAGCCGGGATCGTTCGGGCCCGGTTGCACGCCGGCAATGGTGCCCCCAGTCGCCAACAGCACGATCTTGGGCTTGGCGTAGGCCGCGGGCGCGAGCGCCAGCAGGAACACCAGGATCGGCAGGATCATTTTTATTGGATGCTGTCTCACGGTTTTTCCTCCTTTTGTTTGGCCGGATCATTTCGGCCGGTCGATGGATATTTTCTCTGTGGGTTCCCCGCACTACTTGTTTTTTTGCGACGCCTTCCATTCCTTAACGTAGCCCTCGGCCGCCTGCCTGAGGTACCGGCCGATTTTCGGATAGGTTTCCTCCGGCAGATTGGCGAGCGATACGCGGACCGACCATTCCGGCCCGCCAAATCCGCCGCCGTGCAGAAGCACGACGCCCGACTGCTCCGCGAGACGGAACAGGACGTCCGTGCATTCGTAGTTCTTCCGGAGAAATTTCACGAACTCGGGACCGTATTCCTTTTCGGCCCAGACCATGAGGTCGAGTTCGGCGTAATAGGAGGCCCGGTCTTCCTCAGGGGGCGACGGGAGGTTCAGCCCGTCCCACAGCGCCTTGAAACGCCGGCGCACGACGAGCTGGCAAAGCGTCTTGTAGCTGTTGGCCGTGTCGAGGATCGCGAACAGGGAGAACAGGGCCATCTGGATCTGCTGGGGCATCGACAGGCCGGCGGTGTGGTTGAGCGCGACCTGCCGGCTGTCGGCGACCATCCGGTCGATGAACTTCAGCTTCTCCGGCGCGAGCGAGATGCTGCCGTAACGGCGGTTGAGCGCGGCGCGATCCTTGGAGGACAGTTTCCCCAGCATCTTGTCGAAGATATTGTTCTGGTGAATTGCCACGACCCCGAGCCGCCAGCCGGTGCATCCGAAATGCTTTGAATAGGAATAGACGCCGATGGTGTTCTGCGGCAATTCGGCCATCAACGACCGGAAGCCGGGCACGAAGGTGCCGTAGACGTCGTCGGTGATGATGATCAGGTCGGGCCGTTTGCTCTTCACGATTTTGACGAGCCGCTTCACGGTGCTTTGGCGCATGGCGTAGGAGGGCGGGTTGCTCGGATTGACCAGGAAGAACGCCTTGATCCGCTTGTCCGCGAGCTTGTCGATTTCCTTGTCGGTATATTGCCAGGAATGGCTGCCGTCGGGACGTTGTTCGGAGCCGGCGTCGATGTTCACCACCTTGAAGGCATAGCGGTCGAAGTGAGGGATCTCGATGTAGGGCGTGAAGGTCGGGATCCCGAGCGCGACGGTGTCGCCGCGGTGCAGCAGGCGGTTGAGCATCAGCGAATCGAAGATGTAACACATCGCGGCCGTCCCGCCCTCGACGGCGAACAGGTCGTAGCGGCCGGCGGGCGGCTTGCCGGCGCACAGCTCCCGGACCAGGTATTCGTGCACGATCCGCTCGGTGCATCGCAGCATACGGTCCGGCACGGGATACATGCAGCCGATGATACTCTCGGCGAGTTCGTGCGCGAATGAATCCGGGTCGAAGTTCAGCGTTTTGGTCCCGTAATCGAAGGAGGCGCGGAGGAGCTCGGCCCCGGGAGCCTCCTTATGGGATTCGAGAAAAGATGTGAAGCGTCCCGCGATGCCGTTCTTTTGGGGCATGCGACCGGCATCCGGTATGTTAATACCGCGCCGCGATTCCTCGATGCCGAACTGGAGCAGAGTTCCGAAAGCCTCCCGCGGCGTGGTGCAGATCCAGTTCGGGTTGCCGCGCCCGGCGTTCAGCATCTGTAAATCGCTCTCCCGTTCGCTCTCGGCGGCCAAGGTAATGAGCTTGTCCTTGAGCTCAAAGGGACTCAGCTTTAGCAGCTCACGTTGTTCGGCGCGTGAGGTGGTCGACTTTGATGATTTGATGGCCATCGTAGGATTCTCCTCTCTTTGTTATTACGTCATTAACAACACAATCACGAGCCCCCAGGTGATGAGCAGTATGTTGCCCACGGCGTAGGTCACGGTGTAGCCGAGAGCCGGCGTCTTGCTCTTCGCCGCGTCTTGAATAAGGCCGAGAGCCGCGGTCGTAGTTCGTGCGCCTGCGGCGGCGCCCAGCGTAATCGCCGGGTGAAACTTGAACACGTACTTGCCGAGCAGGACCCCGATCACCAGCGGGACCGTGGTCGTAATGATCCCCGCCAGGAATAGACTCACTCCGGCATTTTTGAGTCCAAGCACGAAGGCCGGTCCGGAACTGATCCCGACCACGGCAATGAAGGTATTGAGCCCCACCGAATTCATCATCCAGAGGGCGGGTTCTGGAACGCGGCCGAAGGTCCGGTACACGGACCGGAGCCATCCGAAGATCAGGCCCGCGATGAGCGAGCCGCCGCTTGTAGTGAGACTCAATGGGACGCCACCGATGTTGATCGCCATGGCGCCCACCAAGCCCCCCAGAACGATCCCGGCTCCCACGAAGACCATGTCCGTCATGTTGGTCGGCCGGTCGGCGTAGCCAATCTCCTTGGCCACACGGTCGACATCACGCTTGGCGCCGACAAGAGTCAGCACGTCGCCGCGATCGACCTGGGTTCCAGGGGTTAACGGCATCTCCAGGCCGCTTCGCATCAGCTTCCGCAAAAACACCCCGCGGGCGTTCTCGGAGGCCGCCAACTCCGCCAAGGTCTTTCCGGCGAGCGATTTGTTCGTCATCACCACATCGAGCAATGTCACCGGAAAATCGAGCAGGGCTTTGTCGTCCACCTCCGGGCCGATGGCGGTTCCACGCTCGACGTGAATCTCCTGTCGGGTTGTTACGGCGACCACGTCGTCCTGATGAATCACGGTGGCGGGCTCGGCCTCGATGATCGCGCCTGCGTGGCGGACCCGGACGATAAAAACGCGGGCCTCCTTGGGAAGGGCCTCAAGCTCCGCAACGGTCCTGTTCACCAGATTCGGGTTGGTCACACGGTAGGCGCGCACATCGAAGCGCCGGGCCGCAGATATGACTCCGGGCTCGGTTTCCCCGCCCGCACCCATCTTCTCTTCCAGCTTTTTACATTCGGCCGGAAGATCCACTCCAAGGATCTTCGGCCCGATAGAGGCCAGGACCCATGCCGACCCGGCCGTGCCGAAGATGTAGGTCACGGCGTAGGCAACCGGCATGGCATTGATGAGCTTCTCCTTGTCCTCCGTTGAGATCCCAAGACGGTTGATCGCGTCCGTGGCCACGCCGAGCACCGCCGAAATGGTCTGGGATCCGGAGAGGAGACCGGCCGCCAGGCCGACGTTGTAGCCGAACAGCTTCGCGACAATTAAGACCGTCAGCAGCGAGGCCACGCACTGGAGGACGGCGAAGATCACCTGAGGGAGGCCGTCGCTCTTCAGGCCGCGGACGAACTGCGGGCCGACGCCGTAGCCAACGGCGAAAAGAAACATGAGAAAGAAAACCGATTTTACTTGTGGGGAGATCGTGATCTGCATCTGCCCCACGACGACGCCCACCAGAAGCGTCCCGGTGACCGCGCCCAGGGAAAAGGTGCCGAACTTGAGCCCGCCCACCCAATACCCCAGGGCCAGCGTGAGAAAAATCGCCAGCTCCGGATAATGTTTAAATGTCTCGATCAGCCATTCCATAAAGCTCCTTTCTCGACCCGCCATCGGCATACCAGGCCGGCCTTAGTGATTTTTGCAGCTCTGGCCGCTCTATAGTTCGGCGGCCTTGGCCTTATGTCTGGCCAGCGCATCGGCTTTAAGCAGTTCGAGACCCTTGACGGCGTTGAAACCGTGAATCTCCTTCACGTCCAGCTTCCGCATGAACGTGATCGTCTCCTGCGTGATCACCTGGCCCGGCACCATGATCGGGAAGCCGGGCGGGTATGGGATCACGAATTTGGCCGAGACCAAGGGCGGTCCGTTCTTCAGCCGATCGTCGATCTCCTGGCTGTTGAGCTTGATGTACTCGCAGTTCGCGGCGTCGTAGGCCATGTAGTAGGCGTCCCGGATATGCCCTTCCTTTGTGGCGCTCTTCGGGTCTTCGCGGAAGGCGTCATGGAAACCACTGAAGTCCGGCATGTCGGGCACGTCCTCCACCAGGGACTTGACACGCGCCTGGAAGGCCGCGCGCTCCGATTCGCCCCCCTCCTGCAGCCGCTTGTCGATCGTGCGCGCCATCTCGGCCAGGGCCTTGATGAGGTGCGCCAGATCGCTTCGGTTATTGTTGATGTTGATCTGCACCAGCACGCTGTTTCGCGAGGTCTTGTTGATCTGGATGTCGTAATCACTCGACAACAGGGCCTTGAACTGTGTCCCGTCGTAGCCGGCGTTTCCGCACAGCAAGGTAATGCGACTCGGGTCCAGGAAAAATTCATCGTCGTCGAGCGCCTTGATCGTGTCCGTCATGGTCCAACCCGGCGCCCCGTAGTCCGCCATGCCCGAGCGGCGGTATTCGGCCGGGATCATATCGGCCGGTGTCGCGGCGCGGAAGTATTTGGAGATGAGCGGATGGCTGTTGATCTCGCGCCGCATCTCGATCGCGAGCTGCGTGGCGCGCCCCACGAGCTCGTAGCCTTCCAATTCCATCTGCCGCCGCGCCACGTCGATGGAGGCGATGATCTGGAGGTTGGGCGAGGTCGATGTGTGTGTGAAGAAGGCCTCCTTGAAAGCCGCTTCGACCTTGTGGAAGTCCTGATCGGCGACCACGATGATCGATCCCTGACGCAGACAGGACATGGATTTATGCACCGAGTCGGTCTCGTACATCCGAAGCCGGACCTTGTCCGGGTCGGGCAACAGGGACATATCGAGAAGACGCGGGTCCTTGGGGTCGAGCTCGCCCGCTTGTTTCTTGAACTCCTCATACCGTTTGCGGTACTCCGGGTCCCGAATCATGGCGCGCAGATCGGCCGCGGCGCCCATCGCGGTTCTCCGACGCAAAAACGGCGAGAAGCGGGCGAAGCCGAACCAGGCCTCGTCCCAGAGAAAGATCAAGTCCGGTTTGATGGCGAGGCATTCGAGCATCGTGCGCTTCACGTTGGCGACATGCCCGTCGAAGGTGCAATTGGTGAGCACAAGCATTCTGGCCCGGTCGAGCTTGCCTTCGGCCTTGAGCCGCAGCAGTGCCTGCTTAATCGGTTTGATCGCGAGGCTGCCGTACATCGAATACTGCGTGAGCGGATAGGCGTCGATGTAGAGGGGCTGCGCGCCGGCCAGCACCGTCCCGTAGTGGTGGGACTTGTGACAGTCGCGATCGATCAGTACGATGTCTCCGGGTCGTACCAACGCCTGGTGGACGATCTTGTTGGAGGTGGAGGTGCCGTTGGTGACAAAAAAGCTGCGGTCGCCGCCGAGGGCGCGCGCCGCGGCATCCTGGGCGAGTTTGATGTTGCCCGTGGGCTCGAGGAGACTGTCGAGCCCGCCGGTGGTGGCGGAGGATTCCGCAAGAAAGAGGTTTGCGCCGTAGAATTCACCCATGTCGCGAATCCAGTTCGACTTGAAGATCGACTTGCCGCGTGCGATCGGCAGGGCGTGAAACGTGCCGATCGGGCGTTGCGCATAGCGTTTGAGGTTGTCGAAGTACGGCGTGGTGTAGCGTTCCTTGATCCCTTCGAGGATGCTCAAATGGATCTCCATCGGCTCCTCGACGCCGTAAAAGACCCGTCGGATCGAGGCGGCCTCGTCGGACCCCGCCAACTTGCCCACGTTGCGGTCGGTGACAAGGTAGATGTCCATTTCGGGTCGCACACGGCGGATTAGGCGGGACAGGGTCGCGCCAAGATCGCCGGTGCGTGCGGCCTCATCGATCGGGACCTGCTGCTGAAGAATTTCCCGCAGGACGGGCACCGAGTACTGGGAGGCGAACCCGAAGCCGTCGCTGATCACGACCGCCTGGAGGTTGTAGTTGAAAATAACGGCCAGAAGCGCATCCTCGAGACTGCCGACGATCACCGGCTCGTAGATGAATTCGTCGTGCTCCCGTCGGATTCTCCGGAACATCTCACGAAGCTCCGGCCAGGTGGAGCGTTCGCCGGGCGAGACCATGAGGATCTCAAAATACGGGCGGCGGCTCTGACCGCGTCCGATGGACGGCGGGAGAATGTCCGGGGCGTGGACTTCGCCCTCGTCTTCGAGTTTCCAAGCCTCGGGATCGTCCCGGTAGCTGTTGGCAAGCAAGGCGAAACTGATACGCTGCACGAGGCGCAGGAATCCGGTCCAGTCACCGGTTCGGATCCGGTCGTGCAGATGCTCCATGAGCCGGGGGCCGGGGAAACCGCAAAGGTCCTCGATCGGCTCCATCGCCGCGAGGAGGTCGGCGGCCTCCGTTTTTAATGGCTCGGTCTTGGACCCGGTTGATTCCGCCAATTCTTTTGCGAGACGGTGAAGGCTGCGCCACCGGTCCACGCGCGCTTCCGAAGCCGTGAAGAAATCCCTCAGGTCAATGGACGGGGAATCGGCGGAGGCCTCGCCCGCCACCGCCGGACCCGTTCGTTTCATGGCCTCCGATGTCTCGTTTTTGCTTTTCATTGTCCCGATCTCCTCTGAATCGCTTCGTTCAATGCCTTAATCAAGGTCTCATCGCTGAACGGTTTGCGCAAAAAGGCGACCGCGCCTCCCTCCAGCGCCCGATCCCGGGTGACGGCCTCGTCATAGGCGGTGATGAAAATGACGGAAAGCGGACTGTGGTCCCGGGTCAGTTGTTCCTGCACATCCAGGCCGTTCAACCCGGGCATATGCAGGTCGAGGAGGACGCAGTCCGGATGAAACGACGGCATGGCATGAATGAAATCGAGGAACTCGCCGCCGGAGGCGAAGGTATGTGTGTTCATCCCCAGCGAGTGCAGCAGCCGCTCCAGCGCGCGACAGACGGATACATCGTCATCCACAACGGCGATCAGAGGCTTGGTTTGGCTCAAGAGGAACCCCGCGCAGTCCACCCGAAACAGGTTCGTTCACTCCATGGATTACAGGGGGCTTATTCTAATGAAAAACGGGATGGGTGGATATGGGACCTTGGTCCAATGGATCGAAAGGGGGAGGATTACGAAGCGGGTCTTGGCGGAAGGCCGATCTTCTCCGTGACGCGCACGAGTTCGGCCAGCGATTGGACCTGCATTTTCTGCATCACGCGCGCCCGGTGGACTTTGACGGTTTTTTCGGCGGTGCCGAGTTCGAAGGCGATTTGTTTATTGAGCAGGCCTCTCACGACCAGGGCCATCACCTCGCGCTCGCGCGGGGTCAAGCGGTGGGCGCGATCTTGAAGGGCCTCGATCTCGGCCCGTTCCGCGCTTTCCCGTTCGGCCCGGGTCATCGCCTGTTCGATGGAGCGCAGAAGGTCCTCATCCCGAACCGGCTTGGGAATAAAATCGACCGCCCCCTCCTTCATCGCCTTCACGCTCATCGGAACATCCGCGTGGCCGGTGATAAAAATAACAGGGTGGGGGGTCTTGGCCGTCCGAAGTTCGCGTTGGAGGTCCAGCCCGCTGAGGCCGGGCAGACGAACGTCGAGCACCAGGCAGGCCGGACCGCCGCCATGAGGACCGCTGTCCAGATATTCGCGCGCCGAGGCAAAGGGCCGCACCTGATGGCCGGCGGACGTGATGAGTCGCGTCAACGCCCGCCGCACGGAGGCGTCGTCATCGATTAGAAACACCGTGGCGGGTTTAGGGTTGTCCAAGATGATCGCTCTTTTCCAGCTCGCGTAGAGGCTGCGAACCGACCCTTCCGGTCCGTCGCCTGTCGACCCGCACCGTGAAGTTAAATGTCGCGCCGCCATCGGGGTTGTTCTCCGCCCACAGACGCCCGCCGTGGGCCTCGATGATGGAGCGACTGATGGTGAGCCCCATTCCCATCCCGTCGGGTTTGGTGGTGTAAAAAGGCTCAAAAATCTTTTCGAGCCTGTCCCCGGGCAGACCGTGGCCGCGGTCGCTCACGGTCACTTTCACCCTGTGGGGGCCGTTCTGTTCTATCCGTACAACGACACGACGTTCGTCGGCCGGGATATCCTTCATGGAGTCAAACGCGTTCAATAAGAGATTGAGCACGACCTGCGTTAACTGAACCTTGTCCCCCCACGCGTGGTGCGGGCCCTGGCTGCATAGGAGCGAGACGTTCACATTGTGTAATACGGCGTCGCTTTGGACCAGCAGCATGACATTCCGGACGATTCCGGCGAGGTCGAGTGCCGCGTATTCGTGCGCTTCCTTCCTGACCAGCGAGCGCAAACGGCGGATGACCTCGCTGGCACGGCTGTTGTCCTCGATAATGTCTCTGAGAATCTCTTGCAGCGTCTCCATGTCGGCCGGGTTGGCGAGCAGAAAGCGCTGGGCGGCCTGGGCGTTGCTCAGGATGGCCGTGAGCGGCTGGTTCAACTCATGCGCCAGCGATGCGGCCAGCTCTCCCATCGTCGAAATGCGTTGGATGTGCGTGAGCTCCTCGCGCTGACGGTCCGCTTGCAATTCGGTCTGCTTGCTCGCTGTTTTGTCCACCACGACGCCTTGCGTCCGGATCAGACGACCCTGTGAATCGAGAACCCCTTTCCCTTTCACCAACACCCAACGCTCCGTGCCACCGGGACGTGACAAACGGCACTCGAATTCAAATAACTGTCCGTTTCCTGCGGCGGCCGTAATCGCAGCGAGGGCCCGATCGCGATCTCCGGGATGAATTCGGCCATAAAGGTCATCGATCTGAAACACCGCCTCTTCTTTAAAGCCCAGGATCGTTCGCAGTGTGCGGTTGGCCCATACTTCACCGGATGGCAAGTCGCGCACCCACAGACCCAAATGACCGGCCCCCGAGGCCAGTTCTATCAAGTTATGGCTCTCCCGAAGGCTCCTCTCGACCTTCCGGAAACGGGAGCGCTGCACGAATAAACCGATGATCAATGCGGTTTGAAACGTTATGATGGCGAGCCCCGCAAGAAGATACCATCGATACTTTTCCCATGCCGAAGGGGTCCGAAATTCCAAGACGCTGCCCGGCGGCAAGCGGTTTTCATCGATTCCCCACCGATGAAGCGCAGTCCAGTTGAAGACGGGCAGGGCGTCCTTATGAAGTTCAAGGGGGTTTGAATTGGCCGATCCGCCTTGAAGAATGCGGCCGGCGAACTCGCCCACCTTTTTTCCGATCGTCTCAAACTGGATGACCGATCCGCCCACGGCTCCGACTTTCACGATCCCCTCAAAAAAACCGTATACGGGAACGCTCGCGCGGTCGACAATCCTCTGCGCGGCTTCCACCGGAACAAAAGATTCGCCCGTGGAATCCCGAAAGATCGTCGTATAGAATACGGCCGTGTCCCGGTCCAAGGAGGAAACGTCCTTCTCCAGTTCCGCCAGGGAACGGTCGGTCCAGAATTCGACCGCAACGCGGCCCTCCAGCGACCGGGCATCTTCCCGAACCCTGTTCAGGTACGCTTTATCAAAGGGCGTGGTGCCGCCGATGACCACGATCCGCCGCACCTCGGGCTGCAACTTTAAAATAAGCTCCATCGTCCCGAGCATATCGGAACGCTGGATAAAGCCGGTTACATTGGGGCCGAATTTTTCAAGAGAGACCTCTCCTTCGGTGAGACCCATCAGAACGATCGGCACGCTCGGAAAATCGGTTTTCGCCAGCTCTGCAAGAAGGTCAAAGCTCACGGTGCATAACGCGACGATCAGGTCGGGAGGATGCGAGGCGTATTTCTCGCGCACGTAATTCAGAAACAGCGGAGATAGCTTCTCCTGGGGATAACGCCCGGCGTCGAGGTATTCGGCGTTAAATTCGACACGCCACTGAAGGGCCGTTCGAATCACAGACTCCGCATTTCTTTGGACGGTTGAGACGCCCGGCATGACGCTGCTTTGGTCCGATAGGATCAGGACGCGTCGGGCCCTCTCGACATCCGCGGCGTTCACGCCCGTTGCGGTGGCCAGGCTCATCCAACACAGCGCGCAAACGGCCATTTTTACAATTCGTTCCCGCATAAGGAAGCTCAACCGGGCCTAAACGAGCCGAAGGGAAGAACCGTCGGCCACGGCTGCGATTACAGATCCATGGGTTGCATCCATGGTATCCTTTGTATCGCTCTTAAGTCAATGCGCCAAGCCTCCGTAGTGTTACTTAGGGTAGTTGGGAAACAAGGCCGTTGCAGGAAACAGGAGGCGACATTCGTCCGACCCTTGTTTTTACACGGTAAGTTACCGACTAGTAATATTACGAGTTGATAATTTTGGTAAAATATGCCTTTTAGGCCCGCCCGGCATGGACCGCCGGACCAAGCGCTCGGTTCAATCTGAACCCGAGCCATGGCCAAGGCGATCCCGATCGTTTCGTGGGTTAAATTTCCGGGTGCTTGAAAACGGAAATCAGTGAAGATGGGACAGCTCGGCGTCTTCCGAAACACGATCTGCCGGGCCGTTTATATCGACCCCGGCCCCCCGGCGGCCGCGCGGTCGGCGAGTACCCGGGCATGGTCCCGGCGAACACGCCCGGCCGGAATGGATGGATCGCCGTCGCGCAAGCGCGAAAGCATCCCGACCTTTTCGCTCCCGGTCACAAGCCAGAGGATGTTCCGTGAACGGTTCAAAATGGGATAGGTCAGGGTCATCCGACGTCGCTGGTGATATATCCCCGTCAGGGCGACATCCCGGTCGGTGATGTGGAGGACCGGATCACCCGGCACGAGTGAAGCGGTGTGACCGTCCGGTCCAAGTCCCAGATGGACCAGGTCGAGCACCGGCGGCGAGCCGGCGATCTCTTTGAGGGTCAGGGCATAGCCCATGGCGGCAACTTCCAGATCCGACGACTCCACCGGCATGGGATGGATTTGCTCCGGAGGCAGCGGGGAATGGTCAAGCAGGCTTTCGCGCAACCGGGTGAGGTTCCGGTCCGGGTGACCCTCCGGGACCACCCGTTCGTCCACCTGCACGACATGAATTTCATCCCAGGGGAGGTCTTCCGAGGCCAGCGCACGAAGCATCGCCCACGGTGTACGGCCACCGCTCATGGCCACGATGAACCGGCCGCGCGCGGCCGCGGCCGCCCGAGCCTCCGCGGCGATGATTTTGGCCGCCTCTTTTGCCACCGCATCGGCATCGGGAAGAATTTTGATTTGCATGAGACCTCTGTTTTTCCCCTCATTTCTCCTGTTTTTCCACGTGTCCGCCGAACTCGAAGCGCATGGCCGAGAGCAACTTGTCCGCGAACCCGGCCTCGCCTCGTGAGCTGAACCGTTCAAAGAGCGCCGCGGTCAGGACGTGGGCCGGCACCGCTTCATCCACGGCGGCCTTGATCGTCCACCGTCCTTCGCCCGAATCCGACACCCGCCCGGTGAAGCGCGAGAGTTCGGGATCTTTGGCCAGTGCGGCGGCCGTCAAATCCAGCAGCCACGAAGCGACCACGCTCCCGCGTCGCCAGACTTCCGCGATGTCGCTCAGATTAAAATCGTAGGAATAATGCTCGGGCTCGCGCAGGGGGGTCGTCTCCGCATCGGCCTCGTGTTTTCTCTTACCGACGTTTGCGGCGCGCAGGATGCCCATCCCCTCGGCGTAGGCGGCCATGAGACCGTACTCGATTCCGTTGTGCACCATCTTGACAAAGTGGCCGGCGCCGTTCGGCCCGCAGTGCAGGTAACCCTGGTCGGCGGTGCCGGGAATCTTCTCGCGCCCCGCGGTGTGCGGGATGTCGCCCGCGCCGGGAGACAGGCCGGCGAAGATCGGATCGAGCCGCTTGACCGGCGCGGCCTCGCCGCCGATCATCAAGCAGTAGCCCCGCTCCAGACCCCAGACCCCTCCGCTGGTTCCCACATCCACGTAATGGATCCGTTTGGCCGCAAGATCCTTGGCCCGCCGGATGTCATCCACATAACAGGAATTGCCGCCATCGATGAGAATGTCCCCGGCCTCGAGATGGGGCCGGAGGTCGGCGATGGTTTTATCCACGACCGCCGCCGGAACCATCATCCAGATCGCCCGCGGTTTCTCCAGTTTTTTGGCGAGATCCGCAAGCGAGGAGGCCCCGACCGCTTTCTCCTGCGCCAACGCCTTCACCGTTTTTGGCGACTGGTCGAAGACGACGCAGCGGTGGCCGTTTTTCAAAAGCCGCCGCACCATGTTCGCGCCCATTCTGCCCAAACCGATCATCCCAATTTCCATATTAGATCCCTCTCACCATAGCCATGGCTCGTTGTGAAGGCCTTCATCCCGCCCCCTTCGAATTCCGATACCGACGGATCAGATGGTTCGTCGAACTGTCATGGCCGAGCTTGGGCGCCGTCTTGCTCTCAAGTTCCGGAAGAATCCGCTGGGCCAGCGCCTTGCCGAGCTCCACGCCCCATTGATCGAACGAATTCAAATTCCAGACGACGCCCTGGGTGAAAGTCAGGTGCTCGTACAGGGCGACCAAGGATCCCAGGATTTCCGGCGACAGGCGTTCGGCGAGGATCATGTTCGACGGTCGGTTTCCCTCGAAGACCCGGTGCGGCGCCAGGGCCGGGGGGGTGCCCTCGGCTTTGACCTCCTTGTCCGTCTTGCCGAAGGCCAGCGCTTCGGCCTGGGCGAAGACATTCGCCAGCAGCATGTCGTGATGGCGGCCGAGCGGGTTGAGCGAACGGTTGAATGCGATGAAGTCGCAGGGGATCAGCCGAGTCCCCTGATGAATCAGCTGATAGAACGAATGCTGGCCGTTGGTTCCGGGCTCGCCCCAGTAGATTGCGCCGGTCGGGTAATCCACCTCGGTTCCCTCCAGCGTCACGTGTTTTCCGTTGCTCTCCATGATCAGCTGTTGGAGATAGGCCGGGAACCGTTTCAGGTATTGATCGTAGGGCAGGACCGCGACGGTTTGAGCGCCGAAGAAGTTATTATACCAGAGGGACAGTAGGCCCATGAGAACCGGCAGGTTGCGCTCGAAAGGGGCTTCGCGGAAGTGGTTGTCCATTCGGTGGAAGCCCTCCAGCATGGCGCGGAATGGCTCCGGGCCGACCGCCAGCATCGTCGAGAGGCCGATGGCCGAGTCCATGGAGTAGCGGCCGCCGACCCAGTCCCAGAACCCGAACATGCTGGCGGGATCGATGCCGAACTTCGACACCTCCGCCGTGTTCGTCGATACGGCGACAAAATGCCGGGCCACCGCCTTTTCATCTCCCCCGAGACCCTTCAACGCCCAGTCCCGGGCGGTGCGGGCGTTGGTCATCGTCTCCAGGGTCGTGAAGGTTTTCGAGGAGACGATGAGCAGGGTCTCCGCGGGGTCCAGGTCCCGAATCGCCTCCGCGAAGTCCGTCCCGTCGATGTTGGATACGAAGCGGAAGGTCAGGGCCCGATCGCTGAAATGCCTGAGGGCCTCATAGGCCATCACCGGCCCGAGGTCGGAGCCCCCGATCCCGATGTTGACGACGTTGCGAATGCGCTTGCCGGTGTGGCCCTTCCAGGCCCCGCTGCGGATCCGATTGGCGAACTCGGCCATTTTATCCAGCACGGCGTGAACTTCTGGAACCACGTTCCCGCCGTCCACGACGATCGAGGCCCCCCTCGGCGCCCGCAAGGCCACATGCAGCACGGCCCGGTTTTCGGTGACGTTGATCTTCTCCCCCCGGAACATGGCCTCGATCCGCTCCCGCAGACGGGATTCTTCCGCCAGCTTCAGGAGGAGCGCGATGGTTTCATCCGTGATCCGGTTTTTGGAGTAATCCAGGAAGAGACCCGCCCCCTCGGCCGTCATCCGCTCGCCGCGTTTGGGATCGTCCGCGAAAAGCTTCCGGAGATGCAACCCCCGGACCTTCTTATAATGGGCCTGGAGAGCCTTCCATGCCTTTCGTCGGGTCAGGGGTGCGGTGCCATGCCGTTTTGCCCGGGGATTTTTAATTTTCATGATGACGCGGCCTCCATCACGCGATCCGTCGTCGGTCTTTCAAGAACCCCCGAGCGCTTTGCGGAGTGTGTCAAATCGCGGATCCATGGGAAGGCCGGATCCGACAGCATCTTCTGAGTGCAGCGCCAGCGCCAGTTACCCTCCGCACGACCGGGGATGTTCATTCGAGCCTCGTCTCCAAGGCTGAGGAGATCCTGTAAAGGAGTCATGGCCAACGCCGCCGGTGAGGACCACGCCAGGCCGATCAGTTCGCGCGCGACCTCCTCGCTTCTCCCAGGGGGGCGCTTTAGATAATCCCATAAATTTTTGCGTTGGTTCTCGGGCAATTCAGCATACCAGCCGCGCGTTGTGGGGTTGTCGTGGGTGCCGGTGTACACCACCGTGTTGGGGACGTAGTTTTCGGGGAGGTAGGGGTTGTCCGACTGGCCGTCGAAGGCGAACTGAAGGACCCGCGTTCCGGGTAAATGCATCTTGTCCCGTAGCCCATTCACCGCGGAAGTAATCACCCCCAAATCCTCGGCGATGAAAGGCAGCGTTCCTATCTCCATCTCCAGCGCATTGAAAAATTTTAAACCCGGACCGCGCCTCCAGCGGCCCGATCGGGCCGTCGGCGCCCCCGCCGGGATCTGCCAGGCCGCCACGAAGGCCCGGAAATGATCCAGGCGGACCACGTCGACGTGAGCCAGCAGCGCCCGAATGCGGTCCATACACCAGCGATAGCCGGTGCGACGAAGCGCCGCCCAGTCGTAGAGAGGGTTGCCCCAAAGTTGTCCATCGGCGCTGAAATAGTCGGGCGGTACCCCGGCGACGACGCGCGGACGGCGATCTTCGTCCAACAAAAAAAGTTCCGGGTTGGCCCACACGTCGCTCGAATCGGGGGAAACGAAAAAAGGCAGATCGCCGATCAATCGGACACCCTTGCCCCGTGCGTATTCCCTGAGGCGCGCCCCCTGACGGAACAACAGAAATTGTACAAAGCATACCCGATCGACCTGGCCGGCCAGTTCCTGACGTGCCCGTTCGAGGGCAGCCGGGTCCCGGCGCACCAGCTCGGCCGGCCATTGGAGGTAATAGGCGCCGTTGTACCGGGCTTTGAGCGCTTGGAAGAGGGCATAGTCCTCCAGCCAATGGGCCTGATCGGTGCGGAAATTCTGACAGGCGTTCTGCAAGTCGGCGTGCGCCTGCGATTGGAAGTTATTCCAGGCCTTCTCGAGCAACCGGTGTTTGAATGAGGCGACGGCCTGGTAATCGACGGCGGTTTCGGAGAAGGATGGGCCTTGGCAATCGTTCGCATTCAACAGTCCGTCCTCGATGATCCAGTCCGGGCTGATCAGTAGCCCGTTACCGGCAAAGGACGAAAGGGATTGGTACGGCGAGTCACCGTATCCGGTGGGTCCCAACGGCAGGGCCTGCCACCAGGTTTGACCCGCCTCGTTGAGTTGGTCGACCCACGCCATCGCGGACGGCCCCAAGTCGCCAATGCCGTAAGACGAGGGGAGCGAGGTGACGTGAAGGAGGATGCCCGAAGCACGGTATCCAGGGGGAAACGGTGGAATACTTGTCGGCCGGGTTTTGTCGATCATGGTCAATCCCTTTGCCGGTCGCGTCCGGGCTTGGATGATTCCAACGCATTGTTGACGATCTTTTGGGCCTCGCTCACAATCGCGTCCAGATGAGCCGGATCCTTGAAGCTCTCCGCGTAAATCTTGTAGAGGTTCTCCGTGCCGGAAGGCCGGGCCGCAAACCACCCGCTGGCTGTCACGACCTTGAGCCCGCCGATCGGAGCACCGTTGCCCGGGGCGCGTGTCAGCTTGGCCGTGATCGGTTCGCCCGCCAGTGTCGCCGCCGTGACCGCCTCGGGTGACAGTTTTTCCAATTTCGCCTTCTGCTCGGGCGTCGCGGGCGTGTCCACGCGCGTGTAGTGGGGCGCCCCGAAATCATCGGTCAATTCCCGATAATGCTCGCCGGGATCCCGGCCGGTGCAGGCGGTGATCTCGGCCGCAAGCAGGTTCATGACCAGGCCGTCCTTGTCGGTCGTCCAGACCCGGCCGTCGCGTCGTAAAAAGCTCGCCCCGGCGCTCTCCTCGCCTCCGAAGCAATACGAGCCGTCGAACAGTCCGGGGGCAAACCATTTGAAGCCCACCGGAACCTCGGATAGACGGCGGCCGAGCTTCTGCACAACGCGGTCGATCATGCTGCTGCTGACCAGCGTCTTGCCGACGGCGGACTGGACCGACCAGAGGGGACGGTGCGTGAGGAGATAGCGGATGGCGACCGCCAGATAGTGGTTGGGGTTCATCAAGCCGGAAGAGGGGGTGACGATCCCGTGGCGGTCCGCGTCGGCGTCGTTGGCGAATGCCAAGCGGTACTTGTCCTTCAGCCCGACGAGCCGGGCCATGGCGTACGGGCTGGAACAGTCCATTCGGATCCGCCCGTCGTAATCGACCGTCATGAAAGAAAAGGTCGGGTCGATCGCGGGATTGACGACGGCGATGTCGATCCCGTAAATGGCGTTGATCGGTTCCCAATAGGGTTGGGCGGCGCCTCCGAGCGGGTCCACGGCCAACTTGAGCCCCGCCGCGCGGATGGCGTCCAAATCGATGACGTTTCGCAGGTCGTTGACGTAGGGCAGGAGGAAGTCTTCCTGTCGGAGGGTCTCCGCTTTGATCGCCGTGGAAAACGGCACGCGCTTGACCCCGGCGTTGCCCTTTTGTAAAAGCTCGTTGGCCCGGTCCTGGATCCAGTGCGTGACCTCGGTTTCGGCCGGTCCGCCGTGGGTCGGGTTGTACTTGAATCCGCCGTCCTCCGGCGGATTGTGCGACGGCGTAACGACGATGCCGTCGGCCAGGTGAGTCTTGCGGCCGCGGTTGTAGGCGAGGATGGCCCGGGAGACCGACGGCGTCGGCGTCACCCCGTCCTCCTTTTGAATGACGGTCTCGACGCGGTTGGCCGCCAGGACCTCGAGCGCGGTCCGCTGGGCCGGACCGGACACCGCGTGCGTGTCCTTGCCCATGTAGAGCGGGCCGTCCGTGCCCCGGCTGTGACGGTAGTCGCAGATCGCCTGGGTGATGGCCAGGATGTGGGCTTCGGTAAATGAGCCGCGCAAGGGCGAGCCCCGGTGCCCGCTGGTGCCGAAACTCACCCGCTGGTTGGGATCCGCGACATCGGTCCGCTTCTCGTAATAATCGCGTTCCAGCCGGGCTACGTCCACCAACATCTCTTTTGTGGCGGGCTTGCCTGCCAGGGGGGAAAGCGCCGTCATTTTTTCTTCCTCCCGTATCCGACCATCCAACAAAGATTATAGGAAGGGAGGGGTCCCAGTTTCAACTCGCAAAAATACGGGGCTTCAGGAAACGTGGTTCCGAGAATGATTAGGATGCACTTCGGGATCGATCGAGAAATTTAAAATACACCCTTCGCCTGAATAGGCCTCACGGATTCCATAAAGTCACAACTTAAACGTCAATCCCACGGTCAGTTCCCCCTGAAGGACCCCGCCGCCTTGCACCCGAATGGTGCAGCCGCCGCCGGAGCAAAAGATCGTGGTGTTGGAGTTTACCGCGGTGAAGATGCCGCGTGCATCAAACCGAAGACCGAGACGTTCCGTCAGGGGGATCTTGGCCCCTCCGCCGAGGGCCAGCGAAAAATGATATTCCGTGGACCGATCCGCCCCCTCCGGGTCCATACGGGTGAGACCGAATGTCCCCGCAACAAACGGTCGGACGCGATCCCCTTCGAGCTCATAGAGGCCGCCGATGTGGTAATAGTCGACGGTGAGGTCGAAATTCGGATCGCCGGTGACCGTCCCCCCTTCCGAAAGCTTGGTTTTCTGGCGACTCAGGTAAACCTCGATCTGTTTGGCGGGCTCAAGGTCGAAATCGAGCATCAGACCGAAGCTCCCGGATTCATCGATCCCGATTCTCTCGCCGGTGTTGGCGTCCTCAAACACACCGCCGAATCGAAACCCTGCGAAGGGGGTGATTTCGATTCCCGAGGCCGCGGCGGCCGCTCCGGGGAGCGACCCGACAAGGATTATAATTATGGTGAAGAGTAATAACTTCGGCAATGGACGACGACCCTATCCTTTTCCGGCGCTGGGAGCCTTGTCCGCATCTTAAACGACCGGCCTTCCGTTTCAACTCGGGGAAGCACCGCTTAGTAAATTTACCAGGTCGGAGACGCCGGGCAGTCGCCGGCTCGCTTCCGGGGCCTTGAATTTGAAATTACGGGGCTTGAAATCGGCCGGGTGAACTATTGGCTGGGGGACGAGGATTCGAACCTCGATAGACAGAGTCAGAGTCTGTCGTCCTGCCATTAGACGATCCCCCAACCTTGTATGATCTATGATAACGGTCTTTGAAATGGCCGGACATGGACCGACGGGGGATCATTCTGAGGCATCGGGGGGGAGCATGTCAACCGGTTTCTTTGGTCAAGCGATCTTTCGGTCCTTTTCCGGATCCTCGATCCGGCCGAATTCCGTCGGCTCCATTTTCACTGCTTTTCCACGAGGCGATTCTGCGACAGGTTTTTCATTATGATTTTTACAAACGATCGCACCTCCGTTTCCATGGGATCGCCAACGAGCGTTTCGGTCATGACCGACCAGATCAGGTGTTGATTGCTGACGTCGTAGAGTTGGGTTTCGACATACAGGATGTCCCGCTGGACGGTGTATCCGGGGGTGGCCTGGTAATAGTCAAAGCCTCTTGAGTAATAGTCATTCCAGCCGGGATTGTACGCTCCGGGATGTGTGGCGTACACGCTGCCCGGATAGTAGGTTTCGTAGGATTTCTTGTCCACGAGACGGGTGATTAAAACCGTATCCGCATGGATTTTTTCCGCCGCGGCCGCGATTTCCTCTTTATCAAGCTTCCGGTCCAGCGGGAGCAGGCTGTACCCGGGAACCGCCTCGATGCCCCGGGTTTTCAGTTGCCGAGAGAACTCGTCCTCGAATACCCGCAGGAGGGTGGGTTTCCCGGTGACGAGTAACACCAGGGCTTTTTGGGGGGTTTGGGTATAGGCGTCGTCCCTCCAGGCGGCCGTCACTTGCGTGGAGGCGCAAGAGGAAAGGAGGATCGCCCCGAATAGGGTCATGGCGGCCGATAAATATATAGTTTTCATCATGATTATCTCCTTCAAGGAAAATTCGAGCGTGAAGAATCGCCTCACGCGGTTAATTGGGGGCTGAACGTATGGATGGGGACACATAGTTTCCCCCTTTCATCACGGTTTCCACGGCCGGAACGAGATCGATGACGGCTGTCCGTTTAAGCACAACCCCTTTGGCCCCGGCGGCAAGGCACTCATGAAGGACCGCTTGATCGTCATGGACGCTTAAAACGATGACAGGAATTTCAGGGCGTAATCTTCGAAGGAGGCGGACCACATTGGCCTCCGACGCTACGGGCATGGAGAGGTCCACGATGATGAGGTCGGGCGCGGCCCTGGCCACGGCGTCCACCAGGGATTTTTCATTCACAACCATATAAATCACATCCACCGAGGCTTCCAGGAGGTCCCGGAGGCCCTCCAGCATACCAAGATGTGAATCGGCCAAAAGTATTCGGGGCCTTTGCATTCTCCTCCGTCCTTTCAAACGGGCTCCGACAGTCCGCCTGAAACGTCGCCATCAATCGTGAGTGATTTTATGTTGTATGCGAAGATGTACTAGAGATTGGCAGGGAACACAACTAGGGAAAATACGGGTTTTTCGAAAATAATGTCCTCAAGGATCACTTCAAATAGAGACAACCCGGTGCTTGATCGCATAACGGATCAAATCGGCCCCGTTATTAATTCCGAGGTCTTCCATCATTCGATATTTGTGGAATTCCACCGTCCTCACCGAAATATCCAGAATCGTGGCAATTTCCTTGGCGGAATGCCCCTCGGCCAAAAGCTGAAGGACCTGACGCTGTCTCGATGTGAGCTGGTTGAGGGTATCCCTATCCCGGTGGGACCCTGCCTTATAGGACTGCATCAGCTCTCCGGCGATCAGCGGCGTCACGTAGGTCCGGCCTTTCAGCGATTCCCGGATGGCCGTAATAAGTTCCTCGGGGGCCGAATGTTTCAGGACATAACCCGAGGCGCCCGATTCGAAGGCCTTCACCGCGTAGGCCACATCGGGGTGCATGGTGAGAAAGACAACTTTGACATTTTCTTGAGTGTGTTTGAGAAATTGAACCGCTTCAATCCCGTTTAACCCGGGCATGCTGATGTCGACCACGATGACATCAGGGCTAAGTTTCTGGGCGGAGTTGATGAGCTCGCGCCCATCTTGAACCGTCCCAACAATATCAAATTCGGGCTCCAGAAGACTTTTCAGTCCCTCGATCACAATTTTATGATCATCGGCAAGAATCACACGCGCCTTCGTCATGGGTTTTTCTCCGGGAACGGAACAAAGACTTCCACCACCGTGCCTTTCCCCGGCTCCGAGTTTATGGACATTGAGCCATGAATTAAACGAACCCGCTCTCTCATACCGGTGAAGCCGAGGCCGGCCTTATGTCTTACTTCGTTCATGTCGAAGCCTGTCCCGGCGTCCCGAACGGTGAGACGCAGGCCTGCCGGTTCGCCGGCAAGGGAAATATGGGCCTCCTCGGCTTTGGAATGTTTGGCGACATTCCGGAGGCCTTCCTGAATCACCCGGTATATGCAAAGTGAAATATCCTGCGGAATCGGTCCCGGAATTGACTCGGGGGAGAACGATACGACGATGCCGGTGCTCTTGGCAAAGGCGTAGCATTCCGCCTCAATGGCGTGGATCAATCCAAGATCGTCGATAATGGAAGGATGGATCTGGCGAGAGAGGTTATGGACGTCTTCGGATATCTTGATCAATTTCTTTTTGATATCCGCAAGCTTCTGATGAACCTCCGGAGGGCTGGCCGCGCACTTTTGCTCAAGCAATCCGGCGTCGATGGCCAGGACGGCCAGTCTTTGCGTCAAGTCATCATGGAGATCCCGGGCCAGCTGTCGCATATCTTCTTCCTGCGACGTCAACAACCTGGAGGCCAGTTTCTGGAGGTCGCTCTGGCTCCACCGAAGAGCCGCCTCGTTCTTTCGCAGGGTTTCTTCCATCTCCTTGCGATCGGTAATGTCGATACAGGACCCGATGTAACCAAGGAAAGTGCCTTCGGAAAACAACGGGCTGCCCGTATCAAAGATCCAGCGATAATGGCCGTCCGCGCGGCGGAGCCGGTATTCCATCTCAAAGAGTTCTCTCCGGTCGAATGCAGTGATATAGGTATCGAGACACCGGTGAAAATCGTCAGGGTGAACCCCATCCGCCCACCCGTTTCCAAGCTCCTGTTCCATTGTTCGTCCGGTGAAATCAAGCCAGCGCTTGTTGAAATACGTGCAGAGCTTATCAGGCCCCGCCATCCAGATAAGCACGGGTGCGCCATTGGCAAGAGTCCCGAACCTCTCCTGCATGGCGCCGGTCTTGAGGATGGAACGCCGGAGCCTTGCGCGGTAATATAATACCGCAAAAATTAAGATGACCTGTAGGAATCCAAGAGCGACAAACCCGATCATCGAATGCCACCTGGAATCATATAAGCCGCGGGCTCGCCGGAGGACTCCCCGAGGGCGAGCCCGTGAGGATTTCCTATTTTTTCGGCGGGAATTGGTTCAGGATTTCGTTCACCGCTTCATCGATGAGGGCCTTACGTTTCGTCGGATCCCCTACGATGCCGACCGCCGTTCCGCGCCAGACCACTTCCTTTGAGTCGGCCTTGATGATGTCCAGCACCAGCGTCCCTTCCCTGTACCGGTCGATCGTTATTCCCTGATTGCAAATCCGAGTTCCGCAATAGTAGTCTGCCACCCGCGGCTCCACCTTGTCCTCGACCGACGCGTGGTAGGCCAGAAAAAAATCCGGGTTCTCCCCGCTTCGTTTTACGTATCCGCGCTTCGTCATTCCATTTTCCACCGCCTCTTTGATCAGTTGGCCCACTTGTGCGGCAATGGCCGTCTCCGGAGGTTTGTCGGTTATTTCGTTCCGGGGCATCCAGTCATAAGTCCTCATCTGGGAAAAATTTACGGTTGGCTCATAGGCCGAAGTGACCGTGAAGGAACTACAGGCCGTCGCCCAGGTCATCATGCTTAAAAAGAAAAATGTG
This sequence comes from Nitrospiria bacterium, assembly GCA_035498035.1. NCBI lineage: Bacteria > Pseudomonadati > Nitrospirota > Nitrospiria > Nitrospiria bacterium. Next base: position 175,069 of record DATKAN010000025.1, on the reverse strand, counting down.
CGGACTCTGTTCATGAATTTATTCTTTTTTTCGTCCCGTTCGAGATTCGGGTTGCCAACGAATTTAAAAGCAAGGGGCTCTATTTTGAAATACCCGGGCAGATCAAGTCAATCGCTTTCTTGCGGGATAGCTTCGGGCACGGATGCGGAAACGGTTTGGCAACGTGCGGACGAATTCAAAAATCCTGGACGTCATCTGTGCGATGATGATGCGGCATCAAATTCCGTGAGGTCGCCTTCATTGTTTCGGGGGAAAGTTTTGAAGCAGGCGGCCGACAGCTCCTTCAATCGCCTCCTGTCTTTTGGACGGATCCCCGATCAACCCGACCGCCGTACCCCGCCAGACCACCCGGTTTGAATCGGCCTCGATGATGTCCAGCACCAGCATCCCCTCCCTGATTTTTACCAAATCGATCCCCTGCGGACAAATACTTTCTCCACACGAGTAGGTGATCGCCCTCGGCTCCATCTTTTCCTTAACTTGTGCGCGGTAGGCCACAAAAAAGCCCGGTTTTACACCCGCTCTGTTTTCTTTCTCATAGCCGCGGGCGGCCAACTCTTTTTCCACCGCCCCCTCGATGATATAGCCCACCCGCCCGGCCGTGATCACCTCCTGAAGGTTATCACTGTCCTTCGGTCGTTGCACCCAGGCGTAGGTCTTCAATCGGGCAAAATTGATGCCCGGCTCGTAGACCGTGTTCACCGTAATTGTGGAGCAGGCGGCGGCCCAGGTTGTAATATAGAACAGTAAAAGAAGGTGGAGCCCTTTCATCGCCCTGTTCGTATTTTTCGTTGACAAGTCTGTGAAGTGGCGCCGGTTCTTTTTTTTTCCCGGGCCCCGCGGGATCCTTTTTTATTTGGGAGGAAACACGCTGAGCAACTGACGGACCGCCGTTTCAATAATTTCCTTTCGTCTGGACGGATCCCCGACCTCGGCGACTGCCGTTCCCTGCCAGACCACATCGTTGCTGTCGGCCTGGATGATGTCCAGGATCAGCGTTCCTTCCCTGACCTGATTCATATCCATTCCCTGGCCGCAAATTCCCCGCCCGCAGTTGTAGGTCACGACTTGGGGTTCAACTCTGGTCTGGACGCGGGCGTGATAATTCAGGTAAAAGTCGGGTTTCCCGGCGGTAGATTTATTGAATCCTCGTGCCTCCAGCCCCTTCTCCACCTCGGACTCGATCATCTGGCCCACCTCCGCGGCGGCCGCGGTCTGTTGAAGGTTTTCGCTCGATGCGGACTTCGGCATCCAGTTGAAGGTCTTGAAACGGGCGTAGTCGAAGTTTGGGTCATATTTGGCGCTTGATTTCACCGTGACCGTGGAACAGGCGGCGGTTCCGATCATCGATCCAAGCAAAACAAACAATCGCAATCCCTTGATTACACCCTTCGCGTTTATCATGAACACCTCCATCAAAATCCCCGGTTCGGTGCAAGGGCCTTCATCTTTTGTTGAAAAGCAGCTACTTCGGGTTACGGGTCGTGATCCAGTCGGTCGCTTGTTTTAGACGGGCGAGGCTGCGCTCCTTCCCGAGGATCTCCATCACCTCGTAGATTCCGGGACTCACCGTGCGGCCGGTGAGGGCCACGCGGACGGGTTGGGCCAATTGGGCCAGCTTCAACCCGTTCTGGTCAAGAAGCCCTTTAAAGGTTTTTTCCAGCTCCGGTGCAGAGAAGGCCGCCGCGGCCTCCAGTCGGCTCACGAGCTCGATCAGCACCGGCCGGATTTCCGGCGTCAGGAATTTGGTCCGGGCGGATTCGTCATAGGACAGGTCTTCTTTGAAGAAAAAGGTGGTCCCCTGCGCCAGCTCGATCAGCGTGCGAGAACGCGACTTGACCGCCGTGATAACCTTGTCCCTAACGAGGTCATCCATCGCTTCGCCGGTATGTCCCTGCCCGGCCAGAATAGGTTTGAGCAATTCGGCCAGCCGCCGGCTGTCCGCCTCATGGATATAATGACCGTTCAACCAGAGCAGCTTTTCCGGGTTGAAAACGGCAGGCGAAGAGGTGATGCTGTCGAGGGAAAATTTTTCGACCAGTTCCTCCCGGCTGAAGACTTCCTGGTCGCCGTGCGACCAGCCCAAGCGGGCCAGATAGTTGATGAGGGCTTCCGGGAGATAGCCCTGCTCATGGTACTCCCCCACCGAGGTCGCGCCGTGACGCTTGGAAAGGCGGCTTTTGTCCGGACCGAGGATCATCGACAGATGCGCGAATTTCGGAAGGGCATAGCCCAAGGCGTGGTAGATCTGGATTTGACGCGGGGTGTTATTCAAATGATCGTCCCCGCGGATCACGTGGGTGATTCCCATCAAGGAATCGTCCACCACGACGCCGAAGTTGTAGGTCGGGACGCCGTCGGAGCGGAGCATGATCAGATCGTCTAACTGCGCGTTGTCGAACCGGACGAGGCCCTTGACCAGATCGTTCACGAGGGTCTGTCCGGTTTGCGGGGCCTTGAACCGAATCGCGGCCGGGAGGTCCGGAGCCGGGCCCTTCCGATCCCGACACCGTCCGTCATAACGGGGAATGAGCTTCCTGGCCTGGGCTTCTTTTCGCCGCCGCTCCAGTTCTTCCGGCGTGCAATAGCATAGGTAGGCCTTGCCCTCTTTGAGGAGGCGGTCGGCGTGCTCCTTATAAACGGGGAGACGGTCCATCTGCCGTACCGGCCCTTCGTCCCAGTCCAGCCCGAGCCAGCGCATGCTGTCGAGAATCGTGTGGATCGATTCTTCGGTGGATCGCGAGCGGTCGGTGTCCTCGATCCGAAGGATAAAGGTCCCCTTGTTGTGCCGCGCGAAGAGCCAGTTGAAGAGCGCCGTTCGGACGCCGCCGATATGGAGATACCCGGTCGGGCTTGGCGCAAACCGGACCCTGACTTTTTCGTTGGCGGAGGTTGTCATGGCCCGGATTATCGCACGGACCCGGGGATAAAGTAAAGAAGAGGCTAAATCGCAGGCGGCCCCGCCGCTTCGCTCTCGATGTAAGAGTTGCAAAACTTCCGCCTTGACAAGATTCGACAATTCTGATTAGATAACGGCTTTGTTTGCCCACGTTCGGTGGGGTTCGTATGGCGGATCCGCAGGATCCATTTCGTCAGGGATTGTCCTTTGCGGCCCGGATCGGCGTCGAGCTGGTAGTCTCAACGGTGGTGGGCGCCGCTTTGGGATACCTCTTGGACACTTGGCTTGGAACGCGTCCCTGGATCATGGTCGTGGGTGTTTTCATCGGGGCCGCGGCGGGATTTCGCAGCATCTATCAAATGGCCACTTCCGGGGATCGGCCCGGCGACAAGAAAGAGCGTTAAACGGACCCATGGAAAATCCGCTTGATCATTTTATATTGCATCCTTTGATCCCGATCCATCTCTTCGGATTCGATCTCTCGATCAATCAGGCCGTGGTGATGATGTGGGTCGTGGTGGCGGCGGTATCCCTGTTCTTCTGGGCGGCCGTTAGTCAGCGCCGCCTCGTTCCGTCCAAGATTCAGAGCCTGGCTGAGATGAGCATCGAGTTCCTTCGGGGCTTGGTGATGGAAAATATGGGCGAGCAGGGAATGCGTTTCTTCCCGTTCATCGTGACGCTGTTCTTCTTTATCCTTTTCGCCAATCTGCTCGGGCTCATTCCAGGGACCTACACGGTCACCAGCCAGATCATGGTGACCGCCTTGTTTGCGATCGTGGTCTACCTGATCAGCCTGGTCGTGGGATTTATGGTCCACGGACTTCATTTTTTCAGCATCTTGGTGCCGCCGGGCACGCCGGGATGGCTTCTCCCGCTGATGATTCCGATCGAGGTGGTGAGCCAGGTGGCCCGGCCCGTAACCCTGGCCGTCCGGCTCTTTGCCAACATGACGGCGGGGCACACGATCCTGATTGTCCTGTTCAGCCTGATGCTGGCGGGGGGAGCGCTGATCGGCTGGCTGCCCTTCGCTTTTACCGTGGCGGTCTATATCTTGGAAGTGATCGTCGCCTTCATTCAGGCGTTTATCTTCACCATTCTGGCGACGGTTTATCTGGGCGATGCCATCAAATTACATTAATTGAAAGGAGAGGGAAAAACCATGGATGCAAACGCAGCAGCGTTATTGGGAATGGGCCTGGCCGCGGCCGGGTTCGGCGGCGCCGGAATCGGCATCGGCTTCATCTTCGGAAAGATGATCGAAGCCGTGGCCCGGCAGCCCGAGGCCGAGGGCAAGGTCGGGAAGTATATGTGGATCGGGTTCGCGCTGGTCGAGGCGATCGCGCTGTACGGCCTGGTGGTGGCCTTCATCATCCTGGGCCTTCGGAAATAACCCATGCCTCAATTCGATACCCATTTTCTGTCTCCCTTGCTTTTCTGGTCGATCGTTTCCTTCGGCATACTTCTCTATCTGCTCAAGCGCTTTGCACTGCCGGGGGTCCTTGAAATGCTGGAGTTGCGGGAAAAAAAGATCAAGGACAGCCTGGATCAGGCGGACCGACTTAAACAGGAAGCGCACCAGCTTCTGAGCCAGTACGAGGCGAAACTCAAATCAGTCCACGAAGAGGGCCGGGCGATATTGGAAAAGGCGCGAATGCAGGCCCAGCACCAGCTCGAGGAAAATGAGCGGCGGATGGAACAGGAGACGCAGCGGATGCTGGCCGAGGCCCGTTCCGAAATTCAACGGGACCAGCAGCAGGCCTTGCAAGAAATCCAGCGCACCGCCGTGGATCTGACCCTTCTGGCGGCCGAAAAGGTTTTGGCCCGAAGTCTGACCGATGCGGACCACCGGCGGTTGGTCGACGAGGCGGTGCGGGAAATCACCCCGCCGTCCAAGCGATAGCCCCGGAGGGTCAATACGGACTCATGCTGGCGAATCCCGAGGGGGGCTGCAAGAGCCCCGGATCAACCGGGCCCGTCTGGACGGCCTGGAGATCGATGACGGCCAGCGTGGAATTCGGTTCGAAGTAGGCGATGCGAAGCGTTTGCCCATTCAGGTCGCGGGCTTCCCACCGCAAGGTGTAATCCTTCCCGAGATCCTTCCGGTCCTTGATCGAACGGACGAGGAGGACGATGTCGCAAGGATGTCCGTCAATCCGGTCCTCCCTTAGAAGAAACCGCGTTTCAATCAACTCCGGGTGGTCCTCTTCCGGAATCAGTCCCTCGCGTTGGGCTTTAAGGGACAACCGAGCGGAAATCGGCGTATCGAAATAGATCTTGTCCCCGGAATAGATCCGGTATTCCTTCATTTCCTTAAAATCCATGATCCAGACCTCGGGCGGGTCGGAATTATTGTGCTCGTACCGGACGGATTGGCCGGACCGGAGAATATGAACCGTCGACAGCGACCGGTGGCCGTTCAGGTCGATCAAGGTCGTCTGGAGTTCGGCCGAAAGATCGGGAAGGCCTGCGGCCGTTGGAGGCGGGGGGGGCGTTTCGCCGACGGCCGCGCCGACGATGAACAGCCCGGCGGTCAGTGCGATTGCGTGCAACGCTGGTGTGATCCGGGATCCCGTTTTCGAACCCATTATGGAGCCGACTCCGGGTTGAGGCTTCCCTGTCGGTAGCCCCGGAGATCCATCGTGACATATCGGAAGCCGGTTTCCTGTACGGCGGCTATCACCCGCTCTCGAAGGGGGGAATCGAGCAGGCGGGCCAGGTCCGCCGCCGCGACCTCGATGCGGGCCACCTCCCCATGGTCGCGCACTCGCACCTGTCGGAACCCCTCCTTCTTTAAAACTTCCTCGGCCCGTTCGATTCGGCCCAGTCGTTCCACGGTGATCGGCGTTCCGAAAGGGACGCGGGAGGACAAGCAGGCCTCGGCGGGTTTGTCCCAATTGGGAAGCCCGAGCGCACGACCCAAAAGACGGATCTGGGTTTTATCGAGGCCGGCCTCGACCAGAGGGCTTCGGACGCCGAAGGCCTCGGCCGCTTCAAGCCCCGGTCGGAAATCCTTGAGGTCGTCCAGATTGGTGCCGTTTGCCAACCATCGCAGGCCCAGCTCCTTGGCCAGACGCGCGCCGTTCGAATAGAGATCCTGTTTGCAGGCGTGGCACCGCCGCAAACCATTTTGGCTGAACTCGGGTCGCTCCATGGCCATGGAAGGAATCAAGTGGTGCGCTGCGCCGATCCGGCTGGCGAGCCGGCGACTGGTTTCCAATTCGGAGGCAGGCACGGTGGGCGAAACGGAGGTTGCGGCGGCGGCCCGGCTTCCCAGAACATCGTGGGCGATTTTAAGCACCAAGGTGCTGTCGATTCCTCCCGAAAAAGCCACCAGGACGGAATCCATCCCCTGGAAGATTTTTTGCAATCGCTCAAGATTTTGATGGGTCCGCGTATCCATGGTTTATAACGGGGGCTCGCGTCGAATTCTTCTTGCGGGTAGCGACGAAGACGACACGATTTCTAATTTGGCCGGATCTTGGCCTCGTCTTGTTTGGCGACCACCACCAGGGCCAAATGATCCGGATCGAGATATTTCTGCGCCACCCGCTGAACATCGGTTTTGGTGATCGACCGGATGAGCTTGGGATAACGTTCGGCATAATCCAGACCCAGGTCGTAATACTCGATCTGGGCGAGAAAGCCGGCGATCTTTGCGCTGGTGTCGATCCGAAGCGGGAAGCTGCCGATCAGAAAGGCCTTGGCATTTTCCAATTCCCGGTCGGTGACGGGCGCGGTCCGAATTTTGCGAAGTTCGGCCATGGCCCCGTCGATGGCCACCTGGGCCGCCGCATTCCGGGTTTGCAGCGAGATGGTGAAGCTTCCGGGAAAGGCACTGGCATCGAAATGGCTGTCGATGCTGTAAGCGAGGCCCTGATTATCGCGGATCTTGGTCATGAGGCGCGAGGAAAAACCTCCCCCTCCCAGGATATAGTTCATGACGGTCACGGCATAATAATCCGGGTTCTTCCGGTCGATTCCCAGGTGACCGAGAATGATATTGGCCTGCGTCAGATTCTTATCGATCAGCTTGACGACGGGTTTTTCCAGGCCGACTGCGGGGGGAATGGTTAGGGTCGGAATCGGAGCCCGAGCCCACGAACCGAAATAGGTTTTAAGGAGATCAAGGGCCTCCGCTTCGGTGATGTCGCCCACGATCGTCATGATCGTGTTGTTCGGATGATAATACCGTTCGTAAAATTGGGAGACATCCGCGCGGGTAATGCCCGGTAAGGTCTGCTCCGTGCCTTCCGAGGGCCGGTGGTAGGGGTGGGCGCCGAACACGATCTGATTGAAGGCCTTGTCGGCCACCTCTCCGGGTTGATCCTTCTCGGAGATAATTTCACCCAGGATCTCTTGACGCTTACGCTCCAAGTCAGGCTCCGGGAAAGACGGGTGGAGTAGAATATCGGAGAGAAGGTCCATGCCGTTATTCAGATCCTTCTTCAGAACCCGAAGCGAGGCCGTCGCATAATCCTCGCCGCCGTCCGCGGAGAGGCCGGCCCCGATGAAATCGACCGCGTCCGCGATCTGGGTGGCGCTTCGCGTGGCGGTCCCTTCATCTAAAAGCTCGGCGGTCAGATTGGCCAGCCCCGCCTTGTCGTCCGTGTCCAGAACGGCACCGGCCTTGACGATCACCTGGACATTGACTACGGGCAGGGAGTGCGCCTCCTGAATGACGACCGTCATGCCATTGTCGGTGACGAGGCGTTTGGGCGAAAAGGGAGTCGCCGCGCCGGCCGCTTCGGTCGGAACGGGCCGGCAGAAAAAGAGGATCGTCCCGGACAAGACCAGCCGGACAAGCCATTGGGTCGCGATGCGGGTTCGGGAATCCAACATGGAGATTCTATTCCTTGTGAGGTTGAGGGATGAGTATGCCCACGGTGCGATGATCCTCGATCAGATAGGTCTTGGCGACGCGCATCACATCTTCTTTTGTGACTTTGCGGATGTTTTCGACATAGGATTCCTGGTAGCCGTAGCCCGCGCCGACCGCTTCCGCGCTTCCGATCTGCATGGCCTGAAAGAAGTTGGAATCTTGACCCATGATGAAACCGGCCTCGATCTGATTCTTGGCTTTTTGGAGTTCCTGGTCGGAGATCGGCTCGGTCGACACCTTCCGGATCTCGGCGTAGATCCCCTTCTCCAGATCGTCCGCGTTCTTGCCCGGCGGAGGAATGCCGTAAAGGTAGAACAGATCCGGATTGGCCGAAAGATTCGGGTATTCACCGCCGACATCGAGGGCGAGTTTCTGTTCATAAACCAGGCTGCGGTAGAGGCGGGAACTTTTCCCGGAGAACAGGATATTGGCCAGCACCCCCAGGGCGTAGTTGTCCGGATGGGAAAAATTGGGTACGGGGTAGCCGGCAAACACAAACGGCAATTGGGCTTCCTTCTTGATCACGAACCGCCGCTCGCCGCTTTGTTCCGGCTCGACGATATGGAAGGGCGGAACCGGGAAACCCTTCGGGACCCGGCCGAAGGTCTGCTGGATTTTGGGAAACAGCTGCTCGGGATTGATATCCCCCACGACGACGAGGATCGCATTGTTGGTCGAGTAATACCGTTTGTAAAAGGCCGTGACGTCGTTTCGTACGAGGCTGTCCAGGTCCGTCATCCATCCGAGCGTCGGGGCGTGGTAGGGGTGGACCAGATAGGCCATGGCGTAGAGGTACTCGACAACCAAGCTTTGAGGGTCATCGTCCGTCCGAAGGCGCCGCTCTTCCTTCACCACTTCCCGCTCCAGTTGGAATTCCTTCGTGTCCAGCAGGAGGTTCGTCATCCGGTCCGATTCGAGGTTCAAGGCCAAGCCGATTTGATCCGCCGAAAGGTTTTCGAAATAAGCGGTGTAGTCCTTCGACGTGAAGGCATTTTCGGTCCCGCCGACCTTGGCGATCATCCGTGAGAATTCGCCCTTTCCGTATTTGGGCGTGCCCTTGAACATCATGTGTTCCGTGAGGTGGGCCAGCCCGGTTTTTCCCGTGACCTCGTTCCTCGAACCGGCGCGATACCAGATCTGGATTGTCACGACGGGGGCTTTGTGCTCTTCGACGAGGATGACCTTGAGCCCGTTCTCGAGGGTGCGGGTCTGAATCTCCCGGGCCAGGGCCGGAGAGGATGAAAAAAACAAGAGCCATGTGAACAAGAGACCCAATAAGATCGGCATAGGAGACATCCTAAACAAGAGCCTCTGGTGTTGTCAACTGCGGATCTCGCGAGTGCAGGAGGGTCCCAACCTTCCGCAGCCCCAGTGGGCTCGTCACCCGGCCGGTTTCATTCCGCCTCAATTTATGACCGTTACGTCGTTTTTCTCGGTGCGGAGTTGGCCGCAGGCGGCCAAGATGTCGCGGCCGCGGCTTTTTCGTATAAAGGCCGCCAGGTGTCCTTCGATCAGGATTTTTTGAAAGCGAAGCACGGTTTCATCGTCCGGACGACCAAAGGGAGCGCCGGGATAGTCGTTAAACGGGATCAGATTCACTTTGCAGCGCAGGCCCTTGAGCAGCCGGAGGAGGCGATGGGCGTCCTCCTCGGAATCGTTCACGCCTTTTAACAGGACGTATTCGAAAAATATCCGCCGGCGGGGCGGGAGGGGATAGTCCCGGCAGGCCCGAAGCAGCGTTTCCAAGGGAAATTGTTTGTTGACCGCGGGCATCAAGCGGTCCCGAACCGCATTGGTTGTCGCATTGAGGGAGACGGCTAGGTTTACGTTCAATCCGCTCTCTCCCAGCCTTCTGATCTGAGGAACGAGACCGGAGGTGGAAAGGGTGATCCTGCGGGGAGAAAGGCCGACCATTTTCGGATCCGTCAGCCGTTTCAAGGCCTCGGTCACCTCGCGGTAATTGGCCAGGGGTTCGCCCATCCCCATGAGGACTACATTGGTCAGGGGAACTCCCGATTCGAGGTCTCTCAGCACCCAGAGCACTTGATCGACGATCTCGTGGGCCTTGAGATTGCGAAGGAGGCCCATGGTGCCGGTGAGGCAAAAAGTGCAGTCGAGCGTGCAGCCGACCTGGGTCGATATACAGAGGGTGTTGCGGTCTTCGTCCGGAATCAAGACGGACTCGATTTCCTGACCATCGGCCATACGAAACAGGAACTTCTGCGTCCCGTCCGTGGAACGCTGCCGCCGGACCAACTCGGGTTCCCCGATCCTAGCCCGCGTCTCAAGAACCGCTCGGTCGGTTTTCGACAGGTTGGTCATTGCATCGAACCGGGAGACGTGTTTCTTGTAGATCCAGTCCCGGAGCTGTTGAGCGCGATACCTCGGCCAGCCCAGATCCCGCATAAAGCCGTCAAACTCGTCAAAGGAGAGCTGTTTGAGATTCACCGTTTGCATGGGTTTAATTTAACACAGTTCCGGACGGACGAACAAGATGTCTTGATCTGATCGGCGTCTGTGTTATAATCGAAAGCGTGATGGCGAATCGGTTTTACACAGGAAGGGTGGCCGGAGCGGTATTGCTTTTCAGCGTGGGCTGGCTTGTCGCCTGTGCGGCCCAAAAGCCGCTGATTGTGCCCACGACCCCTCCTTCCGAACGGAACGAGAATCCCGGTTTGGACCAGCCGCCGCCCCCCGCGCTTCCAAAATCGGACCCGGCTCAGGGGGCCTGCGGATCGGCCGAGGACTGTTTTAGCACGGCGTTGCAGCTGGCGGACAAAGGGGATCGAGGGTCCGCGACCGCCGCACTCCGGTCGCTTCGAGACCGATTCCCCGATTCCCTACCGGCGAAGCGGAGCGGGTTTCTTTTGGGGCAATGGGCCGCCGAAGGGGGGTCCCCCGAGGCGGATGAGCTCTTATCGCAGGCCGTCGTCGATCTCCCCTCGCTCGAAGAATACGGTCTTTTCTTTATGGCCAATGGCGAGGCCATACGGGGACAGTATCCGCAGGCGGTTCAGACCTACGACCGTCTTCTCCAGAAGTATCCGGAAAGTGTGCTAAGCGCGCAGGCCGTTTACCAAAAGGCGGATGCCTGGGCTCAATCCGGTGATTGTCAAACAGCCCTCACACAGTTTCAGGAATTTGTGACCCGATTCCCGGGCGATCCCAACGCCGGCCCGGCCTTGCTTCGACTGGCCGACTGCGCCTTGAAGATCGGGGATTCGGAGAAGGCCATTTGGGCGCTGCAACGGGTGTGGTTTTACTATGCGGACAGCCCGGAGGCCCCGGCTGCGCAAAAGAATCTTCAACAGCTCGGTGCGTCCGGCGTTTCAATCCCGGCACCGGCCTCCGAGGCGCGATATCAGCGGGGCCGGATCCTTTTTGACGCGGCCCGATACGACGAAGCCGCGGTGGAATTCAAGGCGCTGTTGGCCGCCGGCGAACCGGGGAACCGCGATGATCTGAGTCTGAAATTGGGGGAAACCTTGATCCAGCTCAAACAATACGATGACGCCAATCGGGTATTGGAAGACCTGGCCCGCCGCAGCGGCCGGCCGGATCTTCTGACCAGCGCCCTATTCTGGATGGGGCGCGTCGCGATTCGTCAAGGCGACGAGGGGCGGTTCCTTCAGATCGAGCGTAAGCTGGCCGAGCGATTTCCGACCAGCCCGGATCGGGCGAAACTGCTCTTTATGATCGGTGACTATTACGAAGATCGTCGCCAGATCGAACAGGCCCTGAAGATGTATCACCGGATTATCGACGAAACTCCGGGCGATCCATCCGCCGAGGATGCCGTCTGGCGGATCGGCTGGATGGCCTATAAAACGGGGCGGTACAGCGACGCGATCCGGACCCTCGGGGACTATTGGCAGCAACATCCCGCCAGCCTGTCCGGCGGCCAGTTCGGATACTGGATCGGACGCAGTTCGGAACAGATAAACCAGCCGGCCCAAGCGGCGGAAGCTTACCGGGGAGTCTGCCGAGACTTTCTGCGGAGTTTTTATTGCCAGCAGGCCCAGGTCCGCTTGGCCGGACTCCAGTCGGCCCTGTCCGACTCCGGAAAGACGGACCCTAGTCCGGATGCCCCTATCGGAGATCCGGAAGCCGGTTCAAAACCTGTGAACGGGAATTCCATCCGCCTGCCGGTCGATGAGGCCAGCCCCGCATTGACCCGCGATCGGCATTACTCAACGGCACTGGAGCTTCTGGCGCTGCATCTCGAGTCGGAGGCCACCCGGGAACTGTCCTACTTGACGGATCGATATGCGACGGACAAACCGACGGTCTTGAAGCTGGCCGGGCTTCTTTACAGCGCCGGCGACTACCATCAAAGTCTTCGTCTCCTGCGGCTTTACTTCCAGGATGTCATGGAAAAAGGGGGCGACGAGATACCGAGAAGTTTCTGGGAACAGGCTTATCCGAATCGTTTCGTGCAATGGGTGCAACAGCAAAGTCCCGCCGTGGGAACCGATCCCTACCTCGTCGCGGCCGTGGCCCGGGAGGAAAGCGCGTTTGATTCGAAGGCGGTTTCCAAGGTCGGGGCCTTGGGTTTGATGCAGCTCATGCCTTATACCGGGGAATGGGTGGCCAAGCGGGTGGGCCTGGACGATTTCCGTCCCGAACTGTTGCTGGATGAAGCGACCAACCTCCACTTGGGGGCATGGTATCTCGGCCATCTGATTGAGCAATTCAACGGAAACCTGGTCCTGGCGGTGGCCAGCTACAACGCCGGTCCGGACGCGGTGGGTCGGTGGGCGGAGAAAGGGGTGGGGAATCTCGACGAATTCATCGAATCGATCCCGTTTAACGAAACCCGATACTTTACAAAGAAGGTTATGCGAAGCTACCACGAATATCGTCGGATTGCCGGAGAAAATTCCGTTCAGCCGGTGATGGGAGCCTTGGTTTCGCCTTGACAAGTGAGGCGGGAAGACGGTATAGTGGGGTCAATTTTGAGGAGTTGCGAACGTGATCTCTCCTCATCGGAAGGTCCGTGGTTCCGTTCCATTCTCCCGGACGGCATTTCCGCCGTCGGGCATGTCCCATACTTTTCGATTGAATCCATTCGACTCTCGGTGGCCAAGACGCGTAGTTCTACCCGGTGTACACGGCGAACCAGAGGGGAGGCTCCATCCGGCTTCGCTGGTGAAAGCGAGGATCGGGCTTGGCCCGTCCGAGCGCGGGGCGTGGGGGCATCGGAGGAGCAAAGCCCGCACGGGCCCCCACAGTTGATGGGGGCGACGTGAGCCCCTAATATTTAGGAACCGTCGTCATGCCCATCGATCAAATGACATTGTTGGAAAAGCGCGTTCACCAGATCTTGGAACTGGTGAAGCGCTTGAGACAAGACAACACCTTTTTGGAACAGAAGGTCAGGACGATCTCTCAACAATTGGCCAAGCGGGAACGCGATACGCTCCGGTGGAGCCATGACCGGGTGCGATTGCGCTCCCGGGTGAAGCGAATCCTGTCCGAAATGGAGACCGGGGCGGCCCGTCGGGAACCGGCGGAGGCGACCGGGTCCAGAAAGCGAGGGGAGACGTGAAAAAACAAGTGGAGGTGGAGATCTACGGCCAGCGTTATACCATTGCGGGAGAGGCGGATGAACAGTATGTCGGCAAATTGGCTCGATACGTGGACGGAAAGATGAACGAGCTGGCCAAGAGCGGAAAGAATTTCCCCGCCGCGAAATTGGCCTTGCTGGCGGCCGTCAATATCACGCACGAACTCTTCCAACTACGGCAGGACAAACAGGTCAAAGAAAGCCTGATCGAGAAGAAGGCCAAGGACCTGATCGAAAATATCGAAGAGCAGTTCAGTGATCTGAAACTGTATTGATTAAATCCGGCTCCAAGGGGACCGGCCGGACCCATCCTTCGGGCGCCCCGACCCTAAACCTATCCCTCTTCCAACCTTCTTTTAGCAAACGCTAGGCCGTTGCGGTCGTGGAGGACTCGGCCGTCACGGACGCGGGGTCGAGTACGGTATGGCCGTTGCCGTTTGCCCCCAATTTGATCGAGACCAGTTTGGACACCCCGGCCTCTTCCATCGTGACCCCGTACAGAAGATCGGCCTGTTCCATGGTCCGCTTGTTGTGGGTGATGATCAGGAACTGGGAGTGGTCCGTCATCTGGCGAAGCACCTTCAGGAACCGGCGGATGTTCTCCTCATCCAGGGGGGCGTCGATCTCGTCCAGGATGCAAAACGGGCTGGGATGGATCAGAAAACTGGCAAACAACAGGGCGATCGCGGTCAGGGCCTTTTCTCCGCCGGACAGAAGGCTGATGCTCTTCAGCCGCTTTCCCGGGGGCTGGGCCACAATCTCGATCCCCGACTCCAGCGGGTTGTTTTCATCGAGAAGGACCAGATCGGCCTGTCCTCCCACAAAAAAATTCTGGAAGACCTCCTTGAATTTTTCGCGCAAGGCCGAGTACGTTGAAAAAAACATTTCCTTGGTGGTCCGGTTGATTTTCGAAATGGCGGACTCGAGGTCCTCGATCGATTGGGTGAGGTCGGTCTCCTGTGTCGTAAGAAACCGGTATCGTTCATCCAGTTCCCGGTATTCATCGATGGCGGCCAGGTTCACCGGTCCCAGCTGATCTAATTTGGCCCGAAGTTCGCTAAGCCGTTCCTGTACCGGGGCGGGATTGATCGGTTCCGTCATCGCCTCGGCCGCGTCCTCAAGCACCGTTTGATGGAGACTGGAGGCCTGATCGACCAGGTGCTCGATCCGAAGCTTCAACTCGGTCTGGCGCATGTCCAGTTCATTGTGCAGTTTTTCCGCTCGGGCTCGTTCGGCCCGGACCTGGCCCAGACGGTTTTCCAGCTGGTTGATCTGCCCAAGATCGGCCATGTAGGATTCGGTCTCGACCGACAGGCGCTGCTGTGTCTCGGAGAGTTGGGCGCTCAAGGTGCCGATAGTCTTTTCGGTTTGCTCGATGTCCTGGCGGGCGGCCAACCCTTTTGACTCGAGGGTCGTTATTTCAGTGGCTTGGCGGTGTTGTTGTTCCGTTAGTGAGGCCTGATCCTCCCGCCGGCGGAGCTTCTCTTTGGACAGCGCCTCCTCCCGTTGAACCAACGCCGAGACATCCACCTTCAGCTGGGTCACTTCGGAACGAAGAAGGTCTTGTCGTTCGGAGAAGTTTTTGGCCGTTTCCTGGAGGCGCGCAAGCTCGTTTTCGATCCGCCCCTGCTCTTCCCGTTGAGCTTCCAAGCGGAGCAAGGCCTCGGCCAGGGCCTGCTCCGCCGTGACGACTTCCTGCGCTTCCTGGGCGTGTTCGGTCTGCAACAAGCCCCGTCTCTCCTCGAGACGGAGACGGTCCGCTTCCAGAAGGGCGATCTTCTGCCGCTGGGCCGCGATGGTTGCTTCCTCCAGTTGTCGTTGCTCGATCAGTTCCAGTTGTCGTTGTTGAAGTCGCTCCAGATCCGATGCGAGCGCGGCCTTATCGGTCTCGGACCGGCCCAGGTCGCTCTCAAGTTGGATTAATTGTTCTTCGGCCTCACGAATTTCACGCCGGGTTAATAGGAGTCCTTGTTGTGATCCGGTGCGCCGTCCCGCCCAAAGAAGGCCGCTCGGGGAGAGGACTTCCCCTTCCAGCGTCACAATGGTATAGCCGATCCGGAGTTGACTCCAAAGTTTCAATGCCGATTCAAGATCTCGAACCAGAAGAACATCGCCCAGGAGGGCTTGGGCCGCGGCCTCGAAACCGGACCTGACTTTGATTTGCTGCAGCGCCGGTCCGATGAAGCCGTCGAACTCTTCGCCGGAGGAGTGAACCTGGGCGGTTCGTGTCTGACGCGGGGTTCGGGGGAGGAAAACCCCCCGGCCGAGCTGGACCGATTTCAAGGACTGAACGATTTCTTTGATGGTCGCATGATCGTCTATCAATAGACCCTGGAGCTGGTCGCCCAGAGCCGCTTCGATGGCCGGCTCAAAAGCCTTTGGTACTTCCAGGAGATCGGCCACAATGCCGTGAAGCCGGTTTCGGAGTTCAGGCCGCTCGGAAAGCCAGGCGAGGATGCCGGCCTGGGTCGTCATCATCGCTTTTTCGTTCTCCTTCAGCGATGCGAGGCGAGCCTGCGCGAGCGTCAGCACCTCCCGCTGACCGAGAATGGCCTCGGTCCGCGTTGCGATCGCGCCCTGTTTTTGGTGCACTTCATCGCCAAGGCGGGCCCCCTCGGCCTGGACCCGGTTCAGGGTATCCAGGAAATCGTTCAGGCGGGATTGTTCCGCCTCCAAGGCCTGACGGGTCTGATCGATCTGCTGATCCACCGAGGATAATTCGGACCGGCCCTTGTCCTGGATCCGCTGAATCTCTTTTTTGCGTGATTCGAGAGAGGCGACGCGGTTCTTCACCTCGGTCATTTCGGCCATGGTCTCAAAGAGTCGCGTCTTGTTTTCTTCCAGACCGGCATCCTGGACGGCGCGTTGAGTTTCCACCTCGGCCAGCGCGGTTTCCTGGATCGTCAATCGTTCCCGCCGATCGGAAAGAATCGTGACCACATCGGACAATTGCCGTTCGGTCTCTTCCCCTTGCGCAACGGATAGCGTGAGGGATTGTTCGAGACGCGTCTGTTCCTGGCCGAGCTTTGAACGTTGCTCCTCCCAGGAATGGATCTGATGGCGTAAAAGCTCGATCCGATTTTCCTGCCGATGGATCAAGGTCTGGGTGTCGTAGACCGCCTGTTTCAACGAAGAAAGGGCCGTCTCTTTCTGGAGTGCGCCAGTTTTTACGGCCTGCAGCTCGGCCTCGGTTCTGGAGAGCTCCGCCAGAAGCGCGGATTCATCGGTCTTCAGTTCGGCCATCTGACGGAGGACTTCGGAAAGCGTCGTCCGATGATCCCGGTATTCCGAAACCAGAAGCTTCAGTTCCAAGCCCCGGGTCTCGGTCCGGAGTTCCTGGTAGAGCTCGGTCTTTTTGACCTGCCGATCCAGAGCGTTGATTTGCCGCTTGACCTCGCCGATGATATCACGGACGCGGAGAAGGTTTTGTTGCGTGGCTTCCAGCTTTCGTTCGGCCTCGGCCTTTCTCAATTTGTACTTGGAGATGCCGGCCGTCTCCTCGATCAGCTCGCGGCGTTCAAGCGGCGAGGCGTTTAAGAGCTGGTCGACTTTTCCCTGTTCGATAATGGTGTGCCCTTTGTGGCCGGCGCCCGTATCGATGAGAAGGTCTCGGATGTCTTTTAACCGGCACGGGGTCTTGTTGATCAGGTACTCGCTTTCGCCGGTTCGGAACAACCGGCGGCTGATGGCGATCTCCTGGTAATCGCCGAACTGCCCCGCGATTTCTCCGGTGACATCGCCGACGGTCAGAATTACTTGGGATAGATTAAGCGGTCGCCGGGTTTCGCTGCCGTTAAAAATCACGTCCTCCATTCGATCGGAACGGAGCGCCTTGGTGCTCTGCTCTCCCAGTACCCAAAGGACGGCGTCCACGATATTGCTCTTTCCGCAGCCGTTCGGTCCCACGATCGCCGTAATCCCGGGCTGAAACGTTACCACCATCGATTCGGCGAACGACTTGAACCCGATCAACTCCAGTTTTTTAAGGAACATAGGCCTCCTTGGTTATTCCGCCGGCCGGACCGGACCCGCTTATCCCAGTTTGACGAAAACATATAACATATCTGAAATATGAAGTAAAGAAAAAAGTACAAGATTGAGTGGTTATGGATAAGGGATGCTACCATATCCTGTATGGCTGTCCGCTTAGGTTGACGTATCCGGTTCAATGATGTTATGTTCATTCCCGGCCTTGAAACCATCTCCGGTTGTGAAACCGGTGCATTGGAAAGGAGAATGGCGGCCGATGGCGGTATCGGAAGAATCGAGGCTGGCGCTCTTTGTCGACCTGGAGAACATCGCGCTCGGCGTGCGTGAGGCGAAGTATTCCAGCTTTGAGATCGGCAAGGTTTTGGCGCGCCTGGTGGAAAAGGGCAAGCTGATCGTCAAGAAGGCCTATGCCGATTGGGATGTGTACAAGGAATATAAGCGCGCGTTCCATGAGGCCGGAATCGAGTTGATCGATATTCCGCACAAGCGTTACAGCGGAAAGAACAGCGCCGATATCAAGCTGGTGGTGGATGCGATGGAGCTGGCCGCCTCCAAAGAGCACGTGAACATCTTCGTGATCGCCTCGGGAGACAGCGATTTCACCCCGCTGGTCTCGAAGCTGAAGGAAAACGACAAGCACGTCATCGGGGTGGGCGTGAAAAATTCCACGTCGACGCTGCTGGCCTCGAACTGTGACGAATTTATCTATTACGAAGACCTTGTGCGCACCGCGAAGCCGAAACCCAAGGCGGTGACCCAGCTGCCAGAGAAGAAGAAGGAATGCTTCGAACTCCTGCTCGAAACGATCGAGGCCCTTCAGCGGGAAGATAAAGAGGTGATCTGGGGTTCCATGGTGAAGCAGACCATGAAGCGAAAGCAGCCCTCTTTCAACGAGTCCTACTACGGCTACAGCTCCTTCAGCAAGCTTCTTGAGGACGCGGCCAAGCATGAGCTGATCAAGATCACCCATGACGCGAAGAGCCGCTCCTACATCGTTACTTCTCTGACGGAAACCCAGTAATACAGACGCGGGTCTGTTTGCATCCCATCCGAGTGGAGTGCTATAGTTGCGAGAATGAGGCGCATCGCGCCGGTTTTATTTCCTTCCGAAAGGAGTCGGTCATGAAAAAGATCCTTGCGAGTCTGATCCTGGTCTCGATGGTCGCGTTCGGTTCCTGGGCGATGGCTCAGACGGGCGGCGGATATATGATGGGCGATGAAGGCCGCCATTACGGTGTGATGGGCGGCTACCTTTGGTGGTGGGGACTGTTCGGCCTGGTCAAGGCGGCGATCGTCCTGTTGGGCCTGTGGCTGCTTTATCGAATCACCCTTGCGGTCGAAAAGATCGCGGCCTCGAAACCGTGAAAGGGGGGTTGACAATGACCAGCGAAGAAATGTGCGAGCTGCCGGCCTTCCGGGTTTCGGAGGAAGAGGCCCGAAGTGTGATGGACCGATACAAAACCATCGCGGTCGTCGGTTTTTCCACCAATCCCGAAAAACCCAGCCATTACGTTCCCAAGTATCTCAAAGAGCACGGCTACACCGTCATTCCGGTGAACCCGACGGCGAAAGGGGAAATTTTAGGCCAAAAGGTATATGCCGGTTTGAAGGAGATTCCCCAAAAAGTCGAGATCGTCGATATTTTCCGTCCGCCGAAAGACGTTCCTCCGATTGTTGAAGAGGCGATCGCCATCGGAGCGAAGGTCGTCTGGATGCAGGAGGGGATTGTGAACAACGCCGCGGCCGAACGGGCCAAGGCCGCCGGCCTGACCGTCATCATGGACAAATGCATGATGAAAGTGCACCGTTCCCGGTGAGGGAACGGAATTAATTGTGGCCGCAGGCGTTCATTACACGGCGCGGAGCCAGGGGCCTTGTTCCCGTTAAATTATCTTCCGCGCCTTCTTTTCGTGCCTTTTTCTCGCCGCTGGTGCATCGTTCTCTCGTGCGGAGCCTTCCGGTCGCCCTCCTCCGCCAGCCGGAAGTCGGCCTGGCGTTTGATCAGGTCGACCTTTTCGACGCGGACCTTGACACGGTCGGCGATCCGGAAGATCCGTCGGTGGCGGCGGCCTATCAAACGGTGCTGTTTTTCTTCGTAGACATAGTAATCGTCCGGGATCGAGCTGATATGGACCAACCCCTCCACGAACATCTCCTCCAGCTCCACGAAGAACCCGAATGCGGTCACGCCCGTGATGAACCCGTAGAACTCTTCCCCCTCCTTGTCCGCCAGAAAACGGACCTTCTTTAAATCAACCGCTTCGCGTTCGGCCTCCATCGCGACGCGCTCCCGTTCCGAGCTGGTCTGGGCCACCTGGGGGAGGAGCTTTTCAAAGACCGTCCGTCGGTGGGGGGACATTTCACGGTGATGAATCATCTCCTTGACGAGTCGATGGACGATGAGATCGGGATAACGTCGAATGGGGGAGGTAAAATGCGTGTAGTGATCGAACGCCAGCCCGAAATGGCCGACATTCTGGGTCGAATACTTGGCCTGTTTCATGGACCGGAGCAGGACGTGATTAATCAATCGCTCCTCGGGGCGGCCCTTCACTTGTTCAAGCACATTCTGAAACGCCTTGGGCCGGACTTTCTCCGGAGCATGGCCCGACTTGGGTCCCGAGAACCGCAGGCCGAAACTTCCGACGAACTGGATGAAGTCATGAATTTTCTCCGGGTCTGGCGAATCGTGAATGCGGTAAATGAACGGGACGTTCTGCTCCGTCATATGCTCGGCCACGGTCCGGTTGGCCGCCAGCATGAATTCCTCGATGATCCGGTGAGCGATGTGGCGCTCCTCCCGGATAATATCCGTGGTCTGTCCTTGAAGGTCTAAAATGATCTCCGGTTCAGGGAGGTCAAAATCGATGCTCCCGTCGTGGGTGCGGACCGCCATGAGCCGGCGGCAAAGCGCTTCCATCAGCTCAAAGTCGTTCCGCAGATAGTCGTAGGTCCGGCCCAGCTCCGGATCCTGATCGATGAGGATTTTTTTGATGGCCGTGTAGGTCATCCGTTCATTGCTCCGGATAACGCTTTCATATATATCGTATTCCAACCGCTGCCCGTTTGGATCGAACAGCATCTCGGCCGTCAGCGTGAGACGGTCCACCCTGGGATTCAAGCTGCAGATTCCGTTCGAAAGCCGTTCGGGAAACATCGGGACGACCTGATCGGGAAAATAAACGCTGGTTCCCCGGCGGCGGGCCTCCAGATCGAGCGGTGAGTCCCACGGGACATAATGGCCGACATCGGCGATGTGGACCCAGAGCCGGATTCGGTCGTGAGGCAGCCTTTGAATGGAAACGGCGTCGTCGAAATCGCGGGCCCGTTCTCCGTCGATTGTGACGGTGTTGAGATCCCGAAGATCCCGTCGATTTCGGATCATGTCCGCCGAAACCGTTTCGGGAACGGCCTGTGACTCGACGAGAACCTCTTTGGGAAAAACCTTGGGAAGACCGAACTCGGCGATCACCATCTCGGTGTCGATCTTGGAATCCCCGGCCTGGCCGAGTACTTGGACGATTCGCCCCTCCGGGTTTCGATGCGGCGTGGGATAAGACGTAATCTCGGCCACGACCAGATCGCCGGTCTTGGCGCCGCCCGTGAGATCGGGACTGACATACAGATCCCGGCAGACCTGTTTTTCGGTCGGGACGATGAATCCGAACTCTCGTCCCGATTCAAACCGCCCGACGATCCGGCTCATCCCCCGTTCCAGGACGCGAATGATCCGACCCTCCCGTCGGCCGTCCGGCTTGGTGGATTCGATTCGGGCCACGACGCGGTCGCCATGCATCGCCTCCATCATGCCTCGCCGCCCGATGAAAAGATCCGGCCCGTCCGCCTTTTCCGGGACGACGAACCCGAACCCGTTCGGGTGACACTGAAGCCGGCCGGTCACCAGATTCATCTTTCCGGGAATGCCGTAGCGGTTGCCCTTGATGGCGATCAGCTCGCCGTCCCGGATCATCTCGTCCAAAAACTTTTGAAAGGCCGCCCGGCGATTCTTCGGGATGCCGAGCGAGCGCATCAGTTCGCGCAGAAGCATGGGATGGGCGGATTGTTTCTCGATCCGCTTTAAGATTTCTTGACGTGTGGGAAGGGTTGGAATGACATACCTCCTAATAACGGACCAGTGCACCGCCCCAATTGAGTCCTCCGCCGAACGCGCCTAGGAAGATCAGGTCCCCGGGCCGGATATGCCCGCTTTGAAATAGATGATCCAGTGCTATGGGCAGCGAGGCGGAAGAGGTGTTGCCGTAACGATCCAGGGTCATCACGAATCGGTCCCGCGGAATATGCAGCCGTTTGGCCACGGCCGAGAGTATCCGGGAATTGGCCTGATGGAAAACAAAGTGATGGATGTCGTTCGCTTCGAGGTGATGGGTTTTTAAAATTTCATGTGTCACATCGGTCAGCCGCTGGACCGCGGCCTTGAAGAGAGATCCCCCCTTCATTCGGATCACATGTTGTTGTTCCGCCAGGCTCTGCGGGCTGATCGGCTGTCTCGAACCGCCCGCCGGGATTTGAATCATCCCCGATCTTGAGCCATCCGAATACAGGCGGACCGAAAGAAGACCGGCCCGGCCCGCGCTCCGTTTGAGAACGACCGCGCCCGCGCCGTCACCAAAAAGGATGGCCGTGGCCGGATCGGACCGGTTTAAGAACCGGGACTTGACTTCGGTCGCAACGGCCGCGACGGTTTTCGCCTGGCCGGACCGAATGAACTGCTCCGCGACCGAAAGCGCAAAAAGAAATCCGCAGCAGGAGGCCGCGACGTCCAGGGCGAAGGCGTTCCGGGCGTGGAGATTTTTTTGAACGAGGCAAGCGGTTGATGGAAACCACATGTCGGGCGAGGTGGTGGCCAGAACGATGGCATCGAGATCATTGGCCGTGCAACCGGATTGTTCCATCGCCGCCCGGACCGCCTCGGTCGCCAGATCGGAGGCGGCCTGGTCCTTTCCAGCCCATCGGCGTTCCCGGATGCCGGTGCGTCTTTGAATGCCGGCGTCGTCCATATGTACGAGGGCCGCCAGTTCCTGATTGGTCACGCGGCGATGCGGAACGTAGAACCCGGTGCCGGCAATTTGTGCGATCAAAGCGAACTCCTTATTACGAGGGAATTATAAGAGACGGCTTCCGAGAAGTCAACGAACCCGTCTTGCCATTTCCGCTCGCATCTGGTATGCTATCCGACGGTACAACAACCATTCTCATGGAGATCAAAACTCAAAAAACGATCGTCGGTTTTGCCTTGACCGTTTTTCTGGCCGCCGCCGGCTGCGGCACCCCGAACGATCCCCTGGGAGCCGATATCCGCAAAGAACTCGGTGTGACCAAGAACAGCGCCGAGGAAACGAAGGACGATGTCAAGCGGAACTATGACCCCAAGGTCATCCTAAAACGGGCCGAGGCCCTTTATCAAAGCGGGGAGTACATCGAGGCCGCCGGCGAATACCAACATTTTCTGGATCTCCATCCCCTTCATGAATGGGCCGACTACGCGCAATTAAAACTTGGCCTGAGCTATTTCCAGCAATTTACGACCATTGATCGGGACCCCGAGCCGGACCAAAAGGCGTTGGGATCGTTTCAAAAATTATTGACCACGTATCCCAACTCAAAATATGCTGACGAGGCCCGGAAGCGCATATCCATTTGTCAGGAACGTCTGGCCCAGTACCAGTTTTATGTCGGTCACTTCTATTACAAGCAGGAGGCTTACCCGGCCGCGATCCACCGATTTGAACAAATCCTTTCGGCGTATCCGAACGAGCCGGTGGTCGCGGATACCTTATACTACCTCGCCCTCTCTTATGAACGATCGGGGAAGGCCGAGCAGGCCGTGAGCCGCCTGCAGGACCTGATCGTAAAATATCCCGACAGCCCCTATCACGAAAAAGCGCGGCAGCTCCTGGGCCGACTCAACCAAGGACCGCAATCATGAGGTATTTCCCGGCCTTTCTTGATCTACAGGGCCGGTCTGCGGTCGTGATCGGCGGGGGCCGGATTGCCGAGCGCAAAGTCCTCACCTTGCTGGCCTGCGGCGCCCGTGTGACTGTGGTCAGTCCGGGCTTGACTCCCAAACTGTCCTATCTGGTTCAGGCGGGCGCGATCCGTGGCCACGCCCGTCGCTGGCGTCCCGTGGACCTCAAAGAGGCCTTCTTAATCATGGCCACGACGGACGATCGGAAGGCCAATGCCGAAATCGCCCGTCGGGCGCAGGCGGATTCCCGTCTCGTCAACATTGCAGACGACCCCGCCCGATGCAATGTCATCATGCCCTCCGTGATCACACGGGGGGATTTAATCATCGCCGTATCGACGAGCGGAAAAAGTCCATCGCTCGCCCGCCGGATCCGCCGGGAACTGGAAGGGTCGTTTGGAGCGGAATACGGAAAATTCATCTGCCTGTTGGGTTCCATCCGGAAACAGGTCCAATCGCGGGTTCCTTCCATGGCTCGTCGGCGACGCATCCTTCAACGGCTGGCCGCGTCCGATCTCCTCACGCTTCTGCGGCAGGGCAAAAAAAGACAGGTGCAAAAACGGATTCAACAGATCGTGGGATTGAAGGACCTGACGTTGAATGGTTATTGAAGTCGGGGGAAATTAACACTTGTTCCGGGCTTCGTAGATCCGCAGTTCCCAAAGCCAGCGACTGCCTTTCTTAATAAGCCGAACGATGCCGTCCGAGATCAACTGATTGAGTGGAGGGGTCTCCGGGGAGATCGAAGCCGGCAGCGGCAGCCGTTTTTCGAACACCATCCGGACTTCTTTAAACGTCTCTCGGGCGGCGGCCAAAATTCGTTTCTCATTGGCCAGTGAAATCACGGGAAAGATCAGCCGCCCGTTCGAAACCAGATGCTGTCGGACGGATTGGAACATCCGGACCGTCGGATCGGCGCCGTCCGGTCCACCGGTCGGAACCGGTTCGGGAAACCATCCGGAGCGCCGGGCCAGTGCCTCGGCCACGCCGGAAACGTCATCGATAATCGTATCCGCGACGAGGCCGTTGAGCGAGTCGAATAAATCCCCCTGCCGGCAGTCAATTCGGTCGGCTACGCCGTTCATTTCAGAATTCCGCCGGGTGAGATCGCAGGCCTCTTTGTGGAGGTCCAGTGCGTAGACCCGGTTGGCGCCCATCTTGGCCGCCAGCACTGAAAAAAAGCCGCTGCCGCAACCCAGGTCGATCACCGTTTCCCCGGAACAGGACGCAAACTGATCGGCAATTAGTTCGGACGTGGTGGTCGGGACAAACACACGACCGGGCCACAGTTCAAGACGAATCGTGTGACCGTGAATGGTCCAATCTTTTGTTAAAACGCTCGTTGCCTGGGTGGTCAAGGTTACTCCTCGGTTTAGCTAACTTACTGCCCAGGACAGAGGTATTAAGAGGGTCAATGGACAGACCGCAATAGTGGACTGATGCTAACATACCATTTTAAGCCGAATGTTGTCAAACAAGGATATGACGTCCCATCCCTTACCTGGGGCCTTTTAAATTTATCTTGACGCTCTCCCATTGTTGCAGTAGGCTAACCGGCCATGAAGGTGATCGGGCTGATTTCAGGAACGTCAACCGACGGCGTTGACTCCGCCTTGGTGGATATCTCCGGCCGGGGGCTGGAGAGCCGACTCCAGTTGTTGCGGTTTGCGACCTTTCCTTATCCTCTTGCGTTACGTTCTCGCCTTGTTCATTTGACCCACGACGGCCGGGTAGAGGAGCTCAGCCGGCTGAATGTCTATGTCGGCGAGCTGTTTGCAGGGGCGGCCGTTCGGATTGCGAGAGAAGCCGGCATCCCGCTGGACGAAATCGATCTGATCGGATCCCACGGCCAGACGATCTGTCATCAACCCGTCCCTATGAAGATCGGCGGAATGAAAATCCGTTCAACGCTCCAAATCGGGGAGCCGTCCGTCATCGCCGAGAGAACCGGCGTGACGACCGTGTCCGATTTTCGTCATCGGGACATGGCGGCGGGGGGGGAAGGCGCGCCCTTGACGCCTTATCTGCACTATATCCTTTTTTACCATCCCCAGCGCCCTCGTCTCGTTGTCAACATCGGCGGGATCAGCAATCTCACGTATTTGCCTTCCGGGACCGGTCTCTCGAAAATTGTCGCCTTTGACGCCGGACCCGGGAATATGTTGATGGACGGAATCGTCCAGCATCGAACGAACGGACGGCGAACGATGGATCGGGACGGAGCCATGGCCCGGCGTGGAAAGGTCCATGAGGAGCTCCTGAATGAATTGCTCCGGCATCCATTTTTAAATCGAAAGCCCCCGAAGACAACGGGGCGCGAGGCCTTTGGACAGGGCATGATCCGTCGGTTAATAAGGCGGGCGGGGATCTTGAGGTTAAACCATTGGGATTTAATGGCGACCGTCACCGCCTTTACGGCCCGGTCGATTGCTCAGGCTTATCGAGGATTCATTCTTCCCGGTGGAAACGCCGAGGAGGTGATCGTTGGAGGTGGAGGAACCCGAAACGTGACCTTAATGCGGTTTCTTCAGCAGGCCTTCGGCCCGGTTCCGGTTCTCACGTTTGAGAAGTTCGATCTGGACAGCCGAGCGCTTGAGGCGATGGCCTTCGCCCTGTTCGCGTACGGTACGATTCAAGGCGAGCCGAACAACGTTCCTTCCGCCACCGGGGCTAAACGGCCCGTAGTTATGGGAAAAATCGTGCCGGGCCGGAACGGTTTGATCATCCCGTGATCCCTGTTACATTCCCACCTTTTCCCGGTACTCATCCATGACCTGATCGTTCACTTCGGCGAACCCGTTCTCTTTCGCGTACTGCTCGATTCCAGCCCGGGCGAGCGACCGGACGAAAGACGGGACGTTTTGAAGCCGCTTTTCGGCGTTCGATGTCCAAGGAACCGAGGGTTGGGAGTCCTGACCGGACAGGCCGGCCCCGATCCCGGTGTCTTTGAAACCCGACCCGGCCAGCATCGCCGGGAAGGGGCATTTGCCCATGTCGGCCGACAGGGTCGCCGTGGGTTGGCCCTCCGGCTTGATGGCCTCGCGTGTGAATTCCATCGGCTCGGCCGGAACCGTCCGTCCGCCGATCTTGACGCCCAGCCCGCTGACCAACTGGGTCTCCCCCGGATTGGTGACCATCGCAACTTTATAGCCGCATTGGGTACAGGCAAAGGTGATGCCAAGGCGGAGCGTGTCGACCTGTTCCTTGGATTCGTAATCCATGAAGTTGTTGCATTTGATGCACAAAAATTTCATGACGATCTCCTTGATTCAATGTGCTGTTGCAGCGAATCGGTAATGATCCGGAAGGCCTGCGCGGCTGGTGTGAGCGGATGCTCATCCACGAACGACCGGCCATGGTCCGCACAGCCGGCGATCCGCCGGTCGAAAGGGACCCGGCCCAACAGAGGGAGGCCCATTTTCTGGAGAGGACTTTCCCCCCGGGACGCATCTTCGAAAAGTTCCAGCGACTCTCCGCAATGCGGGCAGATCGCCCCGCTCATGTTCTCGATCAGTCCGATGATCGGGATATGAAGTTCCCGGTTCAAAAACACGACCGATTTTTTGACGATAAATTGTGAAATTTCAGAAGGAATCGTCACGATCACGGCCCCATCCAGGTCCGAAATCATCTGGGAGATGATCGGCGGCTTGTCAGAGGAGGCCGGGGGCATATCAATCAATAGGAGATCCAGGGGACCCCAATTGACATCGCTGATGAACTCGCGTATGACGCTCATCTCGACCGTACCGCGCCAGACGGCCGAATCTTCCCAAAGCCCTTTCCACATCACCGGGCTGCCCTCGCTGGGGAGCATCAGCTCCATCGAGGCAACTTTGATCCCGTTCACTCCAAGCGCCGGTTGAGCCCCTTCGGACGTAATCTTGAGCGCCCGCTCGCGTACGCCCATCATTTTCGGGATGCAAGGCCCGCTTAAGTCCACGTCCAGGATGCCGACTTTGTAGCCCCGCGCGGCAAAACTGTGGGCGAGATTAACCGTCACCGAGCTCTTGCCTACGCCCCCTTTCCCGCTCATCACCGCGATCTTGTGCTTGATCAGGCCCATCCTTGTCTGGACGGCCGCGACCTGCTCCATGACCTGCTGAACAATGGGATTGACCACCTTGTTTTTCTTTTGCTGCGCCTCGAGGTCTTTTACCACCTCGGTGATGGTCCTTCCTTCCGATTTGCCTTGTTTCATGACATTCCTCCCAGAAAAAGCTACTATATGCCAGACGGGGGAGGGTGTCAACAGAGGAAATTTGTGGCACCGATGCCCGCCAAGGGCGTTTATCCGCTATTTTTCATCGCCTCGATCAGGATCTTGGCCACTTCCGGACGGGAAAACTCGGGTGGCGGCAGGGTGCCGGCCCGGAGCATTTCACGAACTTTTGTGCCGGAAAGGCTTACATGTTCATTCTTGTCATGCGGGCAGGTTTTGACCGAGGCCATGCTTCCGCAGGCCTTGCAGTAAAAGGTGTTGTCGAAGAAAAGCGGCGTGATGCCCAGTTCCCCGGGGGCAAATTCATTGAAGATATGGTGGGCGTCGAACGAGCCGTAAAAACTTCCGACGCCGGCATGATCTCGCCCGACGATGAAATGGGTGCAGCCGTAGTTCTTCCGGACGATCGCGTGATGGATGGCCTCGCGGGGGCCGGCATAACGCATCGGCGCCGGAAGCACCGAGAGCACGACGCGGTTTTTAGGGTAGTACCTTTCTAACAAGGCCTCGTAGCATCGCATCCGGACATCCGCGGGGATGTCGTCGCTCTTTGTCTCGCCGATCAGGGGATGAAGCAAGAGTCCATCCACAATCTCCAGCGCGCATTTCTGGATGTATTCATGAGCCCGGTGAACCGGATTTCTTGTTTGAAAACCGACGACGGTCTTCCATCCGCGATCTTTGAAGATGGCCCGCGTTTCGGCCGGCGTAAGGCGGTAGGAAAGAAACTCGCGGTTTTCTGGAAGCCGAACCACGCTGACCTTGCCTCCCAGAAGAATATCTCCCCGTTTGTAGAGAATGTCCACACCCGGATGCGCTGCGCTGTCGGTTCGGTAGACCGCCCTCGCGGCGAGTTTTTTATCGTATTCGAATTTTTCCTCCAGATGAAGGATCGCCAGGATATTTTGACGTTCATCCGTCAGGGCGATTTCCTGACCTTCCCGGATCGACTCGGCCGTCTTCCTGTCGACACGGAAAGTGATCGGGATGCTCCAGGGAAGGCCGCCGGACAAGTGCATCTCCGTGACCACGCGTTCATAATCCTTCCGTCCCATGTAGCCCTCGAGCGGGCTGTAGGCGCCTACGGCGAGCATCTCCAGGTCGCAAAGTTTTCGCCGGGTGAGCGGGATCTTTTTCATCTCGAGCGCTTTGTTCATCAGCCGTTCCTGTTCGGCACCTTGGACGAGGCGGCTGATCAACCGGCCGCCATGGGCCGGAATTTCATGATGGGGCGTATTCGTTGTCATTTGTTTCTCCGAGTTAGAACGCCTTTTCGATTAGAAGACGGTAATGGTAATCGTCCAATTTTTCCTGGGACAGAATCTTCTGTCCGTCACCTTGGAGACTCTTCGGGACGTTTCGGATCGGCTCGCCTTCGTCCAGAATCACCTCGAGCCGTTGGCCGACTTCCAATTCCTCCAACTTGAGTTTGGTTTTCACGTAATTGATCGGACAGGCCACGCCGCTTAGATCCAGCTTGACGAC
The DNA here is from genome assembly GCA_035498035.1 of Nitrospiria bacterium. NCBI lineage: Bacteria > Pseudomonadati > Nitrospirota > Nitrospiria > Nitrospiria bacterium. The sequence continues at coordinate 146,042 of DATKAN010000025.1, read as the reverse complement.
CGATACCGTTTCCCCCGGCGCCTGCTCGCCAGATTTTTCCACCGCCTCGGATGCTTTGGGGGCGTGGGTTTTCCCTTGCTTAAGCGCACGGCCGTGTTGGTCAAAGGCCGCATGACTGGCTTCGACAAATGATTTGGCAAAGGCAATTTTTCCTCGGGCAAACTCGACCGTGGGCGACTTTGGTCCAAGCTCCTTGACCTGATCGGTCAGGCGGGCGAAGGTCCGGGGAAGGATTTCTTTCCCGACCAGAAGCGTTTCGGCTTTAAAAAGAATGTCGGCATCGATGGAGGAGTCGACCCCTTCCAGCACCAAAAGCCCCTTGGCCGCGGCCACGATGGCTCGGTAGGCTTTATTTACGGCATGGCCCGTCTGCCCCTTTTCGGTCATTACCCCGGCCAGGTGAAGTTCCTGGTCGGCTTCAAACAGGAAGCCCTCCATCATCTCGTAAGCCCCTCCGGCGCATTCGCCGGGCCCAAGATCCTCCGTTGTGAAATCCTTCTCCTCTCCCCAGTCAACGTAGAAACTGCGGTCCTCGTCATAGGAAGGCAGAAACGTGAACGGCATCAGGGTCTCTTTGAGTTTTTCCTTGCCCAGTCGTGCGGTAAAGGTCTCGAACGATTCGCCGTTGAGGCGGGTCTCCCGGTACTGTTTGAGAAGATGCCGAACGGCATCCGGAGCGCGTTTGGCCGGGATCTTAACGACGTACGGTCCGAATCGTAGATTCGAGCCCCCGAGATGGATCTCGTAGAACGGCGCAGTGCGGCTGCCGACTTTTTTGCCCACGCCGTGAAATCCGATCGAGGCGAGCTGATGCTGCGCACAGGCGTTTTGACAGCCGGAAATCTTGATCGACATATTGGCGAGATCGTCGTTGGCCGGGTCCCCTGGGGTAAATAGTCCGGCGAGGGCCCGCGCCAGGCCCTTGGAAGAGGTGAGCGAAAGTCCGCAGGTGTCTGTTCCGGGACAGGCCACGACGTTTTCGATCCGTTCCGCTCCGGCTTCAGCCAGGCCGATCCCGGTCAGGGCCTCGTAGACGGCCGGCAGATCGGCCTCGTGCACCCAGCGCATCGCGAAATTCTGTTGGACCGTGACCCGAATGTAACCATCCGAAAACCGTTCGCAAACATCCGCGACAGCTCGAACCTCCGCGCTTTTGATGTCTCCAAGCGGAATCTTGATCGTGACGAGGTTAAAACCCGGCTGTTTCTGAGGCAAGACATTGTATTTGAGCCAGACCGAAAAGGCACCCGTGGCCCGCCCCCGATTCCAGGCACGGGGAGCGGCCGGTTGTTTTAAGGGTGTCTCCTCGGCGACCGGGAGGGTATAATGACCGTTCTGCAATTTAATCAGATCAAACTCGATCTTCCAGAGCTGAAAAAATTTTTCAAACCCCAGCTTTTCGACCAAGAATTTCATTCGGGCCTTGTACCGATTCTGACGTTGGCCGTACCGGTCGAAGACACGAATGACGGCTTCGCAGACCGCGACCAAATCCTCGGGCGGTGCGAATTCGGTCAGAACGTTTGCGATCCGCGGCGTGGAACCCAATCCCCCCCCCACGACGACGCGGAAACCCAGCCGGCCGTCCCGCTTCCGGGCCGTGATTCCGATATCATGGATCGCCGTGGCGGCATGATCGTAATCCGCACACCCCTCGAGGGCAATCTTGAATTTCCGCGGGAGCTTCTGGCAGATCGGATTTCTCAAGAAATGTTGCGTGATCGCCATGCCGTAAGGGGTGACGTCCGTCACCTCCGTCGGGCTGATCCCGGCCATTGGGCAGGCCGTGACGTTACGAACCGTGTCGGCACAGGCCTCCCGCGTGGTCATACCGACTTCGGCGATCAATCGCATCATTGTCGGAACATGCTCCAGCTTGACAAAATGCATCTGGATATTCTGGCGGGTGGAAAGATGGCAGACTCCGGAGGCGTAGGTCTCGGCCACGTCCGCCAGACGCCGCAATTGTGCCGGATCGAGCCGCCCCTGCGGGACCTTGACCCGGAACATCTGAACTCCGGGCTGTCTCTGTCCGTAGACGCCGTGTTGCAGGCGGAAGGGCTTGAATTGATCCGCCGTGATTTCGCCCCGGTTCAGACGGGCGACCTCACCCTCGAAGATCTCGATCTCTTTTAAGACCTCGGCGGAGATCTTGGAGAGATCCACCGGTATTTTTTGTTGCGTGGTCAATGTTCCCATGGTGTTTCCTCCCATCCGCGCATCCAAGAGACGATCGGATTAAATTGAAAAATCAGGCTGTCCTGTTCCTTCCACCTTTTCATCCAGCGCGACCGGAAGAATCTTGGTCGGAATGGTAAAGGCCTCTTTTCGGCCGTGACTGTCGACCGCCTCCCATTCAATCATGTTCTGGGAGGAGCGAACATGCGGCTGAAGACTCGCATTAGGAAAGCCCAGTTGGAAGGAGAGCCGGAACAAAATGGCCTCCTCCGGGCAGGCCTTCACACAGGCGAGGCAATCCCAGCAATCCTGATACTTGAGATAGGCCTTATTGGTCCCCATGTCCTTAACGATGAGATCACCCGGACACATTCGAACGCAGGGCGGCTGAACGGAATTTCCGCAGCCGTCGCATTTTACTGGATCGACAATAACAGGCATAAAATGTCCTTTCTTATAATTTTATAAGCTGGATGCTAAGGTTTGAACGGGTCTCCCGGAACCAGTTGCTCGTAGGGTCGTTCAAGCATTGAAATCGTTCCTGTATTCGGGTCTCGACGAGAGTTGACAAACTTCAACCAGTTTTTGTCATCCCGTTCCGGATAGTCCATTCGCGTCTGGTATGATGGCCACCGGGTTTCTCGTCGGTGCAGGAGGTGTTCCACCAGAATTTGAGCCACGTCAATACGGTCCAAGATCTCGTGCACCTTCATCAGATCATGAAGATCCTCCGCCACCAGGAGATTCAACTGTTTCGGCAATTGGGCCAGATGTTTTCGGGCGACCAACAGTTGCGTCTCATTCATTTCGTAATATCGAGAGGCCCCGCCGGCGTACTCCTCCATGATCTTTTGAAGGCGCGACTCCACCTCTTCGGCTCGGATTCCCGCAAATAGTCTACTATGCTGATGCAGCGGGTGAAAGACCCGTTCCTGTTCCCGGTCGATCCATGTGGAGTCGGGTTCGGCCCGCTGAATTTGGTCGACGTACTTCCCGGCCGCCCGGGCCGCGATAACGCCTTCCGCCCAGCAACCGCTGACGAATTTGAACGGTGCACCTCCGGCCACATCCCCTGCGGCATAAAGTCCTTCCAGGGTGGTTCGTCGATCGATATCGACCCAATAACCGGCCTGGCAATGTCCCCCCACGATGTAAGGTTCCGTCAACTGAACTTCAACCGGTTCTTTGCTCGGATCGATATCGTTTGAAAGCCAGTAAAGTACCTGGGAGGGATACATATCGAGAAAAGCCGCCTTCAGTTTTTTGACCTGATCGGAGTTGATATGACGGGTATCCAGATAGACCGGACCCCGTCCCTCTTTTAACTCGGTGATCGGTCCAAACGCTCGATAAGGAGTGGGGGCGTTGTCTCCTCCTAATTGGGCATAGCGGCTCGCCATGAATTTTTCGCCTTTTCCATTGATCTGAGGCGCGTTAACTCCAAGGGCGATTGTTCCGGTCGGTGCGATGGCGTCTTTCGTCCTCAAGGCGATGTAACGCATTTCAAAGCTGGTCATCTCGGCCCCGGCTCGAATTCCCATGGCATATCCGGCGCCGGTGTTGTAGGGAGAGTACCAGGTCTTGTGCTGAGCATCATGGGTATTATTGGGACGGTAAAGTCCCGCCGCGCCTCCGGTGGCCACAATCAGGGCCTTGGCCTTTACAACGTAGAATTTACCGTTGCGAATGCTGAAACCGGTTGCGCCAATGACGCGTTGATCCCGGGTCAAAAAATTGGTTGCAATCGTCCAGTTTAAAATCTGAACGCCAGCATCCCGGACGGCCTTGGCCAGAATGGGTTTTAAGGATTCGCCATTAATCTTGATGTTCCAACGGCCGCGGGGAACGTAGTTGCCTTTTTCATCACTTAAGATCGGCAGACCCCACCGCTCGACTTTCTTGACGCAATATTCGAACAACTCCGACTGGCTTTTTACCAAGTCCTCGCGAATCAGGCCGCACGAATCAAATCGGACATACTTTACAAAACTCTCCGGCGTCTCCCCAGGGTTCAGATAAGCATTGATGGCATTCATTCCACCGGCCAGACAGCCGCTTCGGTCGATATGGGCTTTTTCCATAATCGTCACTTTAAGATGAGGATAACGTTCACGCAGTTCGGTTGCGGCGAGGCAACCGGCCGTTCCGCCACCGAGGATTAAGATATCGGTCTCCACCGTCTGCCGACTGACGGTATGGCCCATGCTGACCTTTGATGAGGAAGGCGGCTCTCTTTTCATTCGATCACCCTGTGCTAAACGGTTTTTACTTTCTGCGATTGATAGAGTTTGACCTTTGTGAAAAATTGGTAGAGGAGATAGGTATCAATCCCGATGACGGACAACCAGAGCAGATACGCCGTTGGACTGGCCACCAGATCGAGATCGATCAGGACCCGTGACAGTCCGAATCCGACGACCCATGCGTCGAAGCTCATGCAAACCCTCCGAAAGGTTTCCGGATTGAGGCGGTGGATCACGTAGGCGCCCAATGGAACTCCGACCAGAACGCTGGGTGCGATTGACGCAAAGATTGCGCCGCTTTGGACAGTATACAACCCAAGCAAGTAATAAGTGCTGGCGGTTAATAGGGCTTCCGTTACGCGGATCAGGCCCAAAGCCGCACGGAACTCCTCTTTCACAAATCCCTGATTGTTAAACATGAGTGCCAGTGGTGGGCCCGATACGGTAGTGACAGCATAGAGGAAGCCGACGCCCGTACCGAAAGGAACGCCCACGGCCCGCTCGGAATGGATAGGTTTGCGTACGCCGGCCGCTTGGAGGAGAATCAGAGGGAGCAGAACGGCAAAGGTCGTGAATTTAATCCAGCCGGGGTGGACGGATGATAAGACATAGCCTCCAAAAACAATACCGGGAACCATTCCGAACAAAATGGGAATGACACGTTTCCAAACTTTCGGCACCCCTTTCCGGTTGATCAACAAGATGTAACTGTTGATAAAAATCTCGACCAGCACCAGGGCGGGGTTCAAGATTCGATTGGTGTAGAACAGAAGCGCCACCGGGACGGTGATGGATGAAAAACCATGACCCAGTCCTCCGTTGACGACCGCCGCGAAGAGCGTAATGGAGATCAGGATGATTAAATCCGTTTCGGTACTCATATCTTCTCGATTTTCATATATGGTACATCAAGACCTTTTGTTGATCTTTTTCTTTCTTTCGGTCACAAAGATCTTTGATCGTAATGGACTCCAGAATCTTCATTACGGCCGCTCTGACTTCTTCCCAGATCGGTCTTATTATATCTAAACCGGGTTGGATTTCATATGGGTGGTGCCGATCATTGTTTCCCGAAACACGGTTGGATGGATTGATCGGACCCTCAATCGCTTCCAGAACTTCGCTGAGCCGAATATCGGAGGGAGGTCGGCTCAGTACATATCCGCCCTGCGCGCCTCGCAGGCTCTCGATCAAGCCGGCTTTTCGAAGACCGCTTAATACCTGTTCTAAGAACCGAAGGGGTATTTGCTGGTTCTTTGCGATTGTCTTAGCTTGGAGAGGTGTCTCTTCGTCATGTTGAGCCAACTCGAATATGGCCAATAAACCATACACCCCTTTTGCTGAAAAATACATAATCCCTACCTTTCCGATCAAATTATAGTAATTTATATTATATTTGTGTTCTGATGTCAAGGGGCATTATTTTAGTTTTTAAATAATATTATAAAACAATAAGTTATGCATGTTTTCGTATTATCATGTAGCGATGCCACCTTGCAATTTCACTTTTTTTATGCTAATCTCGGAGCTATTTTCACCACCTGAAGGGCCGAAAATTTGCAGTATATTTGGGCAGAATTAGTTTCAATTTTCTTGCTTATATTGCTGAATGGGCTTTTTGCCTGTTCAGAGATCGCGATCATCGCGGTCCGGCGAAGCCGGATCAAGCAGCTACTGGAACAGGGGAATCGCCGAGCTGGGTTTGTCCATCAACTCCAGGAAGACATGGAGAGGTTTTTAGCGACGATTCAGATCGGCATGACGGTCATTAGTTCCCTGGCTGCGGCCGTGGGCGGTGCCTTTGCCGTGGAGACACTCAAGCCCGTTATTCAAAAAATTCCAAATGAAACGGTTCAAAGTATCAGTGAAGCCCTGGCGGTGGGAAGTGTCGTAATCGTAATTTCCTACCTGACACTCATTATGGGCGAACTGGTTCCAAAATCTCTCGCGCTGAAATATTCGGAGCCCATCGCCCTACAAGTAGCTCTCCCAATCGTTTGGATGTCAAAGCTCACATCAAGGTTTATCAGGGTCCTGACGATTTCCAGCGGCCTTCTACTTCGTTTTTTTAAGGGGTCGGTCTCGCAAGAGAAAACCTTTATCTCGGAGGAAGAAATAAAGATCCTGATCCGTGAAGGGCGTGAAAAAGGGATCTTCGATCAGACGGAGCAAGACTTGATCCACAGTGTGTTTGAGTTCACGGATATTTCGGTGAAGGAGGTGATGATCCCTCGTCCGAAGATGCACGCCCTGCAGATCGATATGCCCCCTGACGAGCTATTGAAATTTGTAACCACCCATAAATTCTCCCGTTATCCGGTTTATCGTAGAGGGATTAATGAAATAATTGGGATCCTGTATTACAAGGACCTTATGACCCAGTTAGTCAATCAGGAACCGATTGACTTAAAAACTCTCATCCGGCCCGTATATTTTGTCCCGGAGACAATGAAGGTGAGCCATCTCTTAAAGGAACTTCAGCGCCGCCGGATTCAAATGGCCGTCGTCGTGAATGAATATGGAAGCGTTGAAGGGCTGGTCACACTGGAAGATCTTGTTGAAGAAATTGTTGGGGAAATTCAGGATGAAATGGATCGCGGCGAACGACCTGTCGAACGGTTGAAGGACGGGTCCATGGTTGTGGACGCCTCGATGTCTATTCGTGATCTCCATGATGATTATGGCTTGTCTTTGCCAGAGTCGTCGGAATATGAAACACTGGGAGGGTTTTTTCTTTCGCAGATCCAGAGCATCCCCCGCGGGGGGGAGATCATTCAACACGGTAAATTTAAGTTTACCGTTGTGGATATGGCTGATCGTCGAATCGCTAAGGTCAAGATCGAGAAAATTCCCGAGAAGGTATCTTCTTAGGTCGCCGTCTCAAAAATAAAGGTTCAAATTCTGCACTCAAGCCGTACCTGTTCTTGATAGGCTTCGTGTAAAAGGCGGGTGATGGGACCTGGCTTCCCATTTCCCATCCTGACTCCATTCGCCATCGCAACAGGCATGATCTCCATTGACGTGTTGGTCAAAAAGCACTCATCCGCATTGTAAAGGTCCGGGACTCGGAGGCGAGTTTCTTTAACGGGGATGTCGGCGTGCCTAGCCAAATCGATGACGAGGCGACGTGTGATGCCCGCTAAAATGCCCAGATCAACCGTTGGAGTGTAAAGCCGTCCCCGCCTTACGATAAAAACATTACTGATGCTTCCTTCTGTTAAATAGCCGTTGACGTCGAGCATCAGTCCTTCATCCGCACGTTTTCGCTTGGCCTGGAGTTTCGCCAAGATGTTGTTGAGAAAATTGGCCGATTTAATCTGGGGATTCAAAACCGACCGCGGAGTTCTGCGTACGGAAACAATGGCAATTTTCAATCCATTGTGGTATTGACGGGGATTGTAACCGTTGAAGACACGGGGGATGATGGCGATCGTTGGTGTTCGGCAGAGGGACGGATCCAAACCGATCGGCCCATGCCCGCGGGAAATGCAAATTCGAAGCAGTGCATTTTTCAGATGGTTGACCAGCAGAGTTTCATGCAGCAGTCGACGAAATACAGGGAGGGTGCGTGGGATAGAAATTTCAAGCCCATGGGCTGATACTTGTAGCCGTTTCAGGTGTTCATCGAGGCGAAAGATCCTACCTTGGTAGGCCCGGAGCGTTTCGAACACGCCGTCTCCATACAGAAACCCATGGTCGAAAACCGAGACGACGGCTCTCTGTTCGCTGACAAACCTGTTGTTCAGATAAATGCGCATCTTCGCCTAACTCAACCCACTCAAAGCACGAAGCAGGGCCTCGGCCTTGTACAAGGTTTCTTTATATTCACGCTCGGGTTCCGAGTCCGCTACGATGCCACCCCCGACCTGGATATAGGCCCGGCCATTTTTAATCACAAAGGTCCGAATAATCAAGTTTAGGTCCAGTTCGTCCGCAAAGCTGATGTATCCAAAAGAGCCCGCATAAGGACCCCGAACCACCGGCTCCAGCTCCTCGATGATTTCCATGCAGCGGACTTTGGGAACGCCGGTAATGGTTCCACTTGGAAAAACGGCTCGAATGATGTCAAGGGAATGCAGGCCGGGTGAAAGTATGCCTCGGATATTGGAAACCAAATGCATCACGTGAGAATAACGCTCCGTCACCATGAACTTATCGACTCGGACGCTTCCGTAACGGCAGACTTTGCCCAGGTCATTCCGCTCCAGATCCACCAGCATGAGGTGTTCCGCCCGTTCTTTTTCGTTGGAGAAAAGTTCCATGCGCATTTCCCGGTCCTCGGGGCGAGTTCTCCCGCGGGGTCGAGTTCCTGCGATCGGTCGGGTTTCAAGAACGCCGCCCTGCTGACGGATAAGGCGTTCGGGAGAGGCACTGACCAGATAAATATCATCCATCCGTAGAAAACCGGCGAATGGAGACGGGTTGATTTTGCGAAGTACCTTGTACAGCAACCAAGGGTCCTGGTCAAATGGAACCGAAAAGCGTTGGGAAAGATTGGCTTGATAAATGTCGCCGGCCGCAATGTATTCTTTACACCGCAGGACCATTTTGATGTATTGGTCCTTCGTAAAATTGGAAGCTGGACGAGCAATTTGAGTTGAATCGTATCTGGGGAGACGTTTTTGAATTGTACCGGTCAGTTTTTCTTCAATTCGTGCAATCTGAAATAGACCCTTTTCATAAAGCTCCTTGCGGTCCGTGTTCAGAATGTGACTCTTCGGAGGGGTATATATGATCTGGATAGTTTTTTGCTCATGATCGAAGGCTATGACAGTATCTGTAAACATGAATAATAGATCTGGGCAACCCAGATCGTCCACGCCAAAACGGGGGAGTTTTTCGAAAAAGCGGACGATGTCGTAACTAAAAAAACCGACGGCTCCGCCTGCAAAAGCGGGTAACCCTTCCGATTTGGGCACCAAATACTCGTTGAGGTGGCGATTCAGAGTAATTATGGGTTGTTCCTGGATAACTTGGTGATAACCGTGCCGATGGATCTCGGCCCGACAACCTTTCGTTTTCAAAACAAGGAAAGGCTCTGTTCCCACAAATGAATAGCGTGCGGTTGCTTTCGATCCTTTCACACTTTCCAACAGGAAACTATAAGGACCGGCTGCGATGCGCTCATAGGCTGCCACTGGGGTTGTTGTGTTCCAGGGTAACTTCTTGACCAGCGAACCGGGATGCGGGCTCTTAAGAAATCGTTCTTTGGTCTGAAAATCCATTGCAATGGGTTTCTTTTCTAATTGGAATCCAAGCCTATATGTCGTTTCAAAGCGCGCTTCATGATACCTTAAACAATCGAATTGTCAAGCTGTTGCGCGGAAACTTCCCTGAAAAGCGTTTTTGACAATCCATGGGTCGGCATCTATAATTAATCACAAACACAGGTTATAGAGATGGATGCGAAGCTTCCCGAACCGATCAAAAGTTCAGATCCCGATTCTAAAGTCGATACGGATGTCGAGATTGATAAAGAAGAACTCAAATCGGTCAAAGAAGTTCTTCTCCAACTGACCAAAACGGCCAAAACCCTTAAAATCTACCTGCCCAATAATCCGATTTACCAAAGATTCCTTCAAGAACTTCAAATCCGGTTCGATTCTCATCTCCGTGCACATGAGACGTTACGCCTTAAAATAAAACAGTATGCCATTTACTATAAAGGGCAACCTGTCTATGAGAACACCAATCGCCTAGAAAGCCTCGCATTTAAGCTCTCCGTGGATGGCGTCCGAGAGGTAACGTTCTTTGAGGGGATTGATAAAGACGAGATAACTAGCTTATTGGAAATCATCGGCCGTGAATACGATCCCAGCAACCCTGATGACGATATGGTAACGCTTTTGTGGGAGAGACATTTTACTCATATCAATTATTTAGTGGCCGACGATTTCATACAGGAAGCCATCATGCCGATTAGGCCACAGGAGGCGGCAACGTTTGAGAAACTTGTTGAAAAGGAAAAGCCGACAATGAATCCGGTGGCGGCCGCCCAAACAACGATCCAAGAATACCTGGGTCCCAAATTGGCCGATCAATCATCCGAGATTTTTGTATTATCAGAGGAGGAAATTGCCTCCATTAAACAGCAAATAAAGGTGGAAAAATTCGCCAATCCAATTTCGACTCTCGTGGGGATCTTGGCGACCATCCTTCGGATCGAAAAAGACGATGCGGCGTTTTCCGAAATGGTGGAGATTCTCGATAGTGTTTTGGAGACCCTGATGCTCCGAGGAGACTTCTGGCACTCCAAAAAAATCCTGCAGCTTTTTCGTGAGCTCTTGGAACCGCAAAGAAATCTTCCAGAGATTCAGCGCCTTCGTTTAATGCAAGCGATCGATCGAGCCGGGGATCCGCAGAGAATACACGCTTTAGAACCGGTTCTCAATCAATGGGGGGCAAAAGAAACGGACCAGGTCTACGAGTTCTGGTTGTTACTCAACAAAAATGCCCTCCTCCCACTGATCGAGCTTCTGGGCCTATTGACACAGATGAAGATGCGCCGTGTCATTTGCGAAGCCCTCATTCATCTGGGACATGAAGATATTGAACCGCTCATCCAAAAACTGGACGACCCCCGGTGGTTTGTGGTCAGAAATGTCGTCTACGTCCTGGGCAAGATCGGACGGGATAAAGTCCTTGAGAATTTCCGAAAGTTGATTGACCATCAGGAAGTCAAAGTACGTAAGGAATTGCTTCACACCCTTGATGGAATGAAGGATCATCGTGCGAAGGAACTGCTGGTGCGTTTTCTCAACGACCCTGAAAGTTCACTTCGTATTTTGGCCCTTCGCAGTTTGACAAGCCACAATTATCTAGGGGCCCTGGAGCCCTTAAAGGAATTGATTGAAGGACGGGATTTTGCTTTCCGGGATTTGTACGAAAAGAAAGAAATCTTTGAGGCCTTGGGAAAAATGGGCGGCTCATCGATGGTGCCCAAGATGCGAAAACTTGTCCGCCAAGGGGGGGCAGCCTGGTTTAAGAAAGCCATCAAAGAAGAAATGGGACTTTGTGCAGTCCTCACGTTAAAACGTATTGGCACTGAAGATGCCATGGCCGTATTGAAAGAAGGACAAAATCTGTCCAGCAAGGTCATTCGGGAAGCGTGTGCAAAGGCCCTGAACGAGATCGGAAGATCGCATGGTTCATAATCCTAACCAACAGGAAGGGCCGCGGTCCAACCGGCAGCTATTATCTTCCCGGGGCTTTGATGAAGAAATGGCGAAAAAGGGCAAAGAACTGGTTAATCAGTTTTATATCCTTATGAAGACAGCGCAGATCCATGAACCAACGAATGTGGCGATGGAGGCACCCATCGAAAATATATTACGGACGCTGCGGGGTATTTGGCAATGGAGGGACGACGCCTACCTTCGCTTGGAAGGGGATTACCTATTCTTGGATGAACTCAAGCTCAAGATGGACATCGATGGATTTACCAGCTTTACTTCTCTGATCGACGCCCTGAAGCAACTGCAGATCGGTGGCATCCTTTTTAAGAAGGGCTCTACCGTAGATGAGTTGAAGCGGTTCGTTTATGTTCTCGTGCAGACAGATCCAAATATCGAGGCGTCATATGAGGGAGTCACGCAACGGATCAAAACGATGGGGATTGTCAACGTCGAAGTTGATCCCTTTGAGGAAAAAAAGGATAGCTTCGATGACATTCTCCAAGATTCAAAAGAGATGGCCAAAAGCACCTATTTCAGGACCATGACGGCCGTCGCGGAGGTGATGGACAATATCAAACTGGGTCAGGCCGTGAGCGTGAAGCGGGCCAAGCGAGTGGTTCAAGGCATGGTGGACTTGTTGTTGCAGGAAGAGTCGACCCTATTAGGCCTAACCACTCTCCGGAGTCATGACGAGTATACCCATCACCATTCCGTGAATGTTTGCATTTTATCGCTGACCATGGGGCAGCGCCTGGGATACGCCAAAAAAGAGTTGACCGAGCTCGGTATTGCAGCCTTGTTTCATGATATGGGCAAGGCCAGCATTTCTCCCGAGATCTTGAACAAGCCGACGGACTTCACAGAAGAAGAGTGGCAGATTATGCGTCGACACCCCATTCTTGGAGTGAAATACGTTATCAAGCTAAAGGGCGTCAATGAAATGACCATTCGGATGGTTACCGGCATATTCGAACACCACTTAAATTATGACTCATCCGGCTACCCGAAATTGGAAACGAAGTGGGAACTCAGTCTTCTGGGAAGAATTATCAGCCTCGTAGATTGCTATGATGCCCTGACCTCTTCCAGAGTTTACAATCGTGTTCCTTATCCACCAGACAGGGCGTTGAAATTTATGCTAAACAAAAGTGGACGAGCGTTTGATCCCATCTTAATGAAGGTCTTTGTCAATAGCATCGGTATTTTCCCAATCGGAACCTTGGTTCTCCTAGACACCAATGAACTGGGCGTTGTGGTGCAGACCAGTTCTACACCGGATCGAATGGATAGGCCCAAGGTCAAGGTAATCGCGGATCCCACTGGCATGGAAGTTGACGGAGATGTGATCGACCTGGCTAAACTCAATGAAAAGACGGGTCGTTACAGTGCGAACATATTAAAGGTCATTGATTCCACGAAGTATAAAGTTGACGTAAGCCGATACTTTTTATAATCCCCGCATTAAATTCCTAATTGCATGGATTTTCACTTGACAACATGTTAAAACATGTGATAAATTATGTCCGACTAAAAGAGTCGCAGATTAAAACAGTCGTGATTGAGTGTGGCCATGCTGAAACTAAGTAAAAAAGTAGATTATGGGTTGATGGCGATCAGTCACATTGCCTATTGCGAGGATGACCGGAAGATCGTCAACACCAAGCGAATCGCTGAGGAGTACAGTATCCCGGTTGAATTGCTCGCGAAGATACTGCAAAAGATGGCCAAAGGTGGATTAATCACAAGTTTGAACGGTCCAAAAGGGGGATATGTTTTGGCAAGACCTCCTCGAGATATTACAGTGGGGCAAGTGGTCAATGCCATTGAGGGACCCATCGAGTTGGTTCATTGCTACCGAGCCGATGAGGCCGATTGCCAGCAACTTTCAAAATGCAGTGTGAGAAAGCCCATCCGGAGAATACAGGATAGCATTGCCCGGTTATTGGATAGTATCACGATTGAGGAAATTACGCGGTCGCCTTAACCACCTTGAGAGGAGTTGATCATGAAGCTACCAATTTATATGGACAATCACGCAACGACCCCCATGGACCCGCGGGTCCTGGATTCTATGATGCCGTATTTTACCGAGAAATTTGGAAACGCCGCCAGTCGTAATCATTCTTTCGGATGGGAAGCGGAAAAGGCGGTGGACGATGCACGGCGTCAGATTGCAATGCTCATTCATGCGGATCCAAAGGAGATCATATTCACCTCCGGCGCGACGGAATCGGATAACCTGGCTTTGAAGGGTGTGGTAGAGATGTATCGAGAAAAAGGCAACCATATTGTAACCTCGGTAACGGAACACCGGGCGATACTCGATACGGCCAAGCGGTTGGAGAAGCAGGGCATGCAGGTGACCTATCTTCCCGTCGATAAAGATGGGTTTGTGAATCCCGACGAGGTGAGTAAGGCGATCACAGATAAAACGATCCTGATCTCGATCATGATGGCCAATAATGAGATCGGGACGGTTAACCCGATCGCCGAGATCGGTCGGATCGCAAAATCGAGGGGCGTATTGTTCCATTGTGACGCCACGCAAGGCGTCGGTAAGATTCCGGTGGATGTCGAAGCGATGGGGATCGACCTGATGTCGTTTTCAGCCCATAAGATTTACGGACCGAAAGGGGTGGGTGCGCTTTATGTCCGTCGCAAGAATCCACGGGTCCGACTGGCTCCGATCCTTGACGGAGGGGGACACGAGCGGGGCATGCGTTCGGGTACCTTGCCGGTTCCGCTGATTGTGGGTTTTGGAAAGGCCTGTCAGATCTGCATGCAGGAGATGCCGGAAGAATCCAAACGCTTGAGTGATCTTAGAGAAAGGCTGAAGGAAGGAATTCTCAAGAGTTTGGACGAGGTTTATCTTAATGGACATCCTACGAAGCGTCTTCCGAATAATTTGAACTTGAGTTTTGCTTATGTCGAGGGCGAATCGGTCTTAATGGGGTTAAAAGAGATTGCCGTTTCCTCAGGGTCTGCCTGTACCTCGGCCACGCTGGAGCCTTCTTACGTGATTCGGGCATTGGGTGTCGGTTCGGACCTTGCGCATTCATCGATTCGGTTCGGGCTGGGTCGATTTAATACCCAGGAAGAAGTGGATTATGTCATTAAGCGGGTGGTCGAGACCATTCAAAAGCTTCGCGAAATGTCTCCGCTTTATGAAATGGCCAAGGAGGGAGTCGATCTTAAATCGGTACAATGGGCGAGAGATTAAGGTAAAGAGGAGGTTAATTCCATGGCATACAGTAATAAAGTGATCGATCATTACAACAATCCCCGAAATATGGGAAGTTTTCCCAAGGAAGAAAAAGAAGTCGGGACCGGTATTGTAGGTGCTCCCGAATGCGGAGACGTGATGAAACTTCAGATCAAGGTGGAGTCGGGACGTATCATCGATGCGAAATTTAAAACCTTCGGCTGCGGTAGCGCGATTGCCAGCTCCAGCCTGGCAACCGAATGGATGAAGGGAAAGACCTTGGACGAGGCAGAAAAAATTAAAAACACCGAGATCGTCCAGGAGCTGTCATTACCGCCGGTGAAAATTCATTGCTCCGTGCTCGCAGAGGATGCCATTAAGGCGGCCATCGCGGATTATCGTAAAAAAACCGAAGGCAACGGTTCTGTTTAACCAAAAAGAGAGGAGGAAATTACAGATGATTACGCTTACGGAAAATGCAGCTAATGAAGTGAAACGATTAATGCAGGCACAGAATCTGACCGACGTCAATCTGAGAATGGGTGTGAAGGGCGGCGGATGTTCGGGGATGTCTTACACGTTGAACTTCGAATCGGAAACCCGTGACCAGGATCAAGTATTCGACGTCCATGGTGTGAAGGTCGTTGTGGATCCCAAAAGTCTCCTCTATCTAGAGGGGACCACGCTGGATTTCGTGAACGGCCTCGAAGGAACGGGCTTTAAGTTTATCAACCCGAATGCCACCCGAAGCTGCGGGTGCGGAAGCTCTTTCTCGGCCTAACCATCGTCGGACTATCAACCTTTGCATCAGCAGGGACGAGCTGTGTCGGGTGAAAAAGATTCGCTGGCCAGAAGCCTGTGTTGGAATTGTCAATCCGAAGTGGGAGGGGAGTATTTCTGCGACCACTGCATCAAGATTCAGCCGGCTCCCTCCGATGTCGATTTTTTTCAACGCTTGGGCCTTCCCCGTCATTTAACCATCGATCTTCAGGATTTGGAGCGGCGGTTTCACGATTTAAGCCGTAAAATTCATCCGGATCTCTTCCAACAAAGATCGGAGAGGGAAAAGGCGATCAGTCTTCAAAATGCGGCCATCCTGAATACGGCCTACCGCACCCTGCGTGATCCGATTCTTCGGGTGGAGTACCTCATAAACGTGGAAGAAGGAGCGGTCAAAGATATTCCGGCGAAGGCCCCGCCCGACTTGTTGGAAGAAATCATGGAGCTTCAGGAAGCCCTCGAGGAATTTAAGCAACTTCGGAGGACGCCTTCGGGTGAAGGCGCGAGACTCAAAGAAACCTTAATGGCCAAGCGAGATCGACTGGGGGCCCGTAAAGATATTCTGGAAAAGGACCTTTTGAGTCTTTTTCAAGAATGGGACCGGTTTCAGGACCAGCGCCCGGACTATGCCGATGGTCCAGAAGAGCATCGGAAGTCGTTGTTACGGAGAATGAAGGATTTGCTCTCGGCCCGGGCCTACTTGAGAACCGTCCTCCAGGATCTGGACGAGGGACTTCGGGATCGTTAGTGAATTAAAAGGACTCAAAAGCATGTCAAGGATTGTGGGAATTGACTTGGGCACGACCAATAGCCTCGTCGCGATTATGAACGGCAAAGAGCCGAAAGTCATTGCGGATCGCGAGGGACGGACGCTCGTCCCGTCCGTGATCTCGGTCGATGAGCAAGGTTGGATGGTCGGGGAACGGGCCCAACAACGATTGATGACCCATCCGCAATCGACGATTTATTCGGTCAAGCGTTTAATGGGGAAGGGGCTAACCGATGTTCAGGAAGAGCGCAAGTACTTTCCCGTCTCTCTGACCGAGAAGCAACCCGGAATCATTCAAGTCGAATTGGGCCCATACCGGTTGACCCCGCCCGAGCTGTCGGCCCTCATTCTTAAGGAAGTTAAACACCGGGCGGAGGAATTTCTAAGGACGAAGGTTACACAGGCCGTCATCACGGTGCCGGCCTACTTCAATGATAGCCAGCGACAAGCGACCAAGGATGCGGGACGGATCGCCGGGTTGGATGTCTTACGTATTGTGAACGAACCCACGGCGGCTTGCCTGGCCTACGGCCTCCAGAAGAAAAAGCAGGGTGTGATCGCGGTTTACGATCTCGGGGGCGGAACCTTTGATATCTCCATCCTGAAAGTCAAGGACGGGATCTTTGAAGTTCTGGCCACCAATGGAAATACTCATTTAGGCGGGGATGACCTTGATCAGCGACTTATGGAGCTGGTTCTGCAAGAAATCCGGGTTGAATTCGGGCAGAATCTCCAAGAGGATGTGGAATCGATTCAGCAAATTCGCTTGGGGGTGGAAAAAGCCAAGCGGCAACTATCGACCGAAGAAGTGACCGAAATTGTCATATCCCTAAAGCAGGGGGTTGTTTACCGCCGCCCGCTGAAACGAAGTGAGCTCGAGTCGAAGGTCAGAGATCTGATCGATTTAACCATCGGCCCGTGTCGACAGGCCATGGAGGACGCGCATTTGTCGTTGAAAGAGATCGACGAGGTTGTTTTAGTCGGCGGTGCGACGCGCATGCCATTGGTGAGCCAATTGGTTCAGGAATTTTTTCAAAAGACGCCCCACTCCGAATTGAATCCGGATGAAGTGGTCGCCATGGGTGCAGCGGTCCAGGCCGATATCCTGGCGGGCGGCATCCAGAACATGCTCTTGCTGGACGTGACGCCCCTGTCGCTCGGGATTGAAACCATGGGCGGCGTGATGAGCGTTCTGATTCCGCGAAACAGCACGATCCCAACCAACGCAAAAGAACTTTTCACAACGTTCGTCGATGGTCAGCGTTCCGTGGACATCCACGTTTATCAGGGGGAACGGGAACTGGTCAAGGATAATCGCAGCCTCGCGCGATTCCAGCTCAAAGATCTCGATCCTTTGCCGGCGGGCATGCCGCGGATCGAAGTCAATTTTACGATCGATGCCAATGGGATTCTTCACGTGAGCGCGAAAGATCTGCGCGGCGGCCGAGAGCATTCCGTTGAGGTGAAACCCTCCTACGGTCTCAGCGATGACGACGTGTTGAGGATGATCGAGGAGTCCTTCACGTTTGCCAAAAGCGATATGGAGGCCCGTTTATTAATCGAGGCTCGGAACGAAGCCGCCACGATTCTGGCTCATACCGAACGCGCGCTGCGACGAGCGGAGCACCTGGTCGCGCCGGAAGAGCGGGGGCGGATTCAAGACCGGATCATCGACCTGAAGAGGTCAATGGAGGAAAACGACCACCGGCTCATCCGGGAACGAATCGAACAACTAGATAAGAGCACGGTTCATCTGGCAGAACGTTTAATGGATTCGACCTTGCAGAACGGTTTGAAAGACAAAAAACTTTCGGACCTGCCTTGAAACTATCGGAGATCGGGAAAGGTTTTCCATGGAAACTAAACTCGGGGAGGTATTACAGAACACCCAGCCCGTGATGGAAGGGAACGGCGTCAAGAGGAAATACAGGGTGACATTTCTGCCGGCGAATAAGACGGTGGAAGTGGATGAAACCCAGTTCCCTCTCCAACATGACGGAAAACCGGGTTCCCTGCTGGATATCGCCTTGGCCCACGGGATAACCATGGGTCACAATTGTGGTGGGAACTGTGCCTGTACCACCTGTCATGTTGTAGTGAAACAGGGCATGGAGAATCTTTCTCCCATGCAACAGGACGAAGAGGACCGTCTGGATATGGCCGAAGGTTTGACCCTTTCCTCGCGGTTGGGCTGCCAGGCAGTGGTCAGGGGCGATATTATCGTGGAAATCATGGACGAAGGCGAGGGCGGTCATTAACCCTCCGAAGGGGGTTCCTTATGGAATTAAGCTGGCAGGATGCGGAAGAGATCGCCTTGCGGTTATTTGACCGCTATCCGGAACTTGACCCTTTGACGGTCCGATTTACAGAGTTGCACCAGTGGGTGACGGAATTATCCGAGTTTAAAGGTGATCCCAAAGCCTCCAATGAAAAAATACTGGAGTCGATTCAAATGGCCTGGTACGAAGAATACAAAGCGGCCCACGAATAACCGAGGGTCACCAAACAATCACAGAATCAGAAGTCAAAATGAGATCGAGCATTTTATCGTATTGGATCGATTCAAATTTTGAAGCCATTCCTCTCTTTTGAGCATCTTCTTCCAGCACATATATCTTGACCGGCAGGTCCGGTTGTAAACGAACCGCCTCTTGGATCAGAAGGACGGACAGGTATTGACCGGAGCCTTTGGCTTCTTTTGAAATGACCGTCAAGGCTTCCGCGGGGTTGACATCTTTTAGCACGTGAAGAATTCGAGCCATCCCTCGCCTCGATCAAAAAATGAAAAATCGGCCGGCCCCTTGAACCAAATCGGCAATCTTATCAAACGAAACGGCCTGGATGGCATATTCCGAGCCTTCCGGCAAATGGGCCTGTAATGCGTTTTCTTCGACCATGAAGGTCTGGCCCAGCTCTTCGAAGGCAGGGAGATATTTTTGGAGGATGTCGCCGTCGACGAGATCTTCGGTATCATCGGACAGCAGGAGCGGAGACCGGTTGAGAAGGACGATCGACACGGGATGCTCGCCGCTGACCAAGCCCAGAGCGATGCGGATGGCCTCGACCGGTCGATGGCTTTCAAGCGGGTTGCTTTTAATCAGGACGAGAATGGTATCGGCCATGGAAGGGATCAGTTAAAGGAAATAAATTGGTCACAGCCCTTGACTAGATCGGATAAAACGACCAGGCCGCACGGGACGGCTTTACCGCTCAGTGAGACATGGTGGTGCTCGGCCCCGTAAGCGCAAACGAACAATCTCAGCCCTTGCTCGGCTAACGCGTTCAAGCGTGGATGATCCATGGCCAGTGTTCCTTGATCAATCAGATATAAATAAACCTGGCACTTCGCGGCCAGGGCGGTTTCGGTCAGGCGAACCACGGTATCAAGGTTGGGGTGCTGCGGGGGTGTCGACAGAAGAAGCCCGAGTTTCTTTTTTTCATGATTCAACACCGCCCTACTCTAACACCCGCTTCTTCGATTTGTCAATGAATCGTCGATGCAGCTCCGAAGTCTTCAAAATCACTCACCTCCAATTCACAACCTTCCCCCAGACAATCCACAATATATGGGTGGTTTTGATGGATTTAGACACTTTATATGGTATTTTTTTCTTGACATGCATTTGGACAAATGATATATCACATGACACATTTTCTACAACGTTGTTGAACCAACATTGTACCTAACGTAGTAAACACATTTCAGGCGGGTTCTGCAATTCTCAAGACGTCCAGTTCGGGTTAAATACATGCAACGTATCACCTTCATTGGCGGCCATTGTCCCGGTTGCAAATTGTGGTTTGGGACAGGGACGTTTCGTATTAAACCAATTTATGGCCGGAGTGTCTGTTCTGCGTCCAACTAGGAGGTTAGGTGGCTCCCAGGCATATATGCGATGCGGAAGGGTTTTGGGTGGCGTTTGTCGTGGGCGCGGAAGTGTTTTTGCGCGGGGGCGAATGGCTGGGTCGGCTTGGCGAAAATAATGCAATTTTTGATCACTACGGACGGGTTCGGGGCTTCTTGGATGACGCTGGCCGCCTGGTGATGGTTCAAGTCGAAACCGTTCGGTCAAATGTTCCGGTACAGGATTCCTCATGCGAAATGGAGCGAGGAACGGAAAAGGTCCGATAAGCGATCCTTATCATACCGAGGAATCAAGTCGGGTGGGAGATCAAAGTATAAAGGAGGATTCTATGGAGATCGCAAAGAACGTCGAACATGCAAAAACTCAGGGCTTCTCTCGAATCTCCAAACACTTTCCCATCACCGAGCGGCGTGATGGACAATCCCCTGACCCGCAGACCATATGGGAGAGCCGCGGTCAATGGACCCCCAATGCTATTAAGGTGATGGAGGAACGATACCTTCGGAAAGAAAACGGGAAGGTTCTGGAAACCGCCGAAGGGATGTTCAAACGGGTCGCCTTGGCGATTGCAAAAGCCGAGAGCCTTTGGGGGGCCTCCGCCGCGGAGGTGGAGGCCGTGGCGGCGCAATTTTATGATCGGATGATCCGTGGGCAGTTTATGCCGAACAGCCCGACGCTGATGAACGCCGGAAAGGAAAACGGGCTTCAGTATTCGGCCTGTTATGTCCTTCCGATCGAAGACTCGATCCGGGGAATCTTCGATGCGATCAAGAATGCCGCCGTGATTCACCAGTCCGGAGGCGGGACCGGTTTTTCATTCTCTCGATTGCGGGCCAAAGGGTCCTTGGTCTCGACCACCCAGGGCGAAGCCAGCGGGCCGGTCAGCTTTCTGAAAGTTTTCGACGCGGCCACGAATTCCATCAAGCAGGGCGGCACCCGTCGAGGGGCCAACATGGCCATTCTCAATTATAACCATCCCGACATCATGGAGTTTGTGCTCAGCAAACGCAAACGACAGATCACGAATTTTAATATCTCCGTGGCCGTGACCGAAGAGTTCATGCAGGCGGTTTCGATGGGAAAAGAATACAACGTGATCTCCCCCCATACGGGGAAAGCCGTGGGGCGGCTCAATGCCCGCGAGGTTTTCGAGGAGATCGTGGAGTCGGCTTGGCAGACCGGCGATCCGGGGCTGGTCTTCATCGATCGCATGAATCAGGGGCCGTCCAACCCCGTGCCCAAGATGGGTCCTGTCGAAGCCACGAATCCGTGCGGGGAACAACCGCTCTATCCCAATGAAGCCTGCAATCTGGGGTCTTTGAACCTCCTGTCTTTTGTCAATAAGAAAACCGGGAAATGGGCGATCGACTGGGAAGAGTTGGAGCAGGCCGTCCGAGTGACGGTCCGGTTTTTGGACGACGTAATCGAGGTCAATCCTTATCCGTTGCCGGAGATCGATGCCGCCGTCAAGGCCAATCGGCGCGTCGGTCTGGGCGTGATGGGATGGGCCCATCTTCTTTTCCGTTTAGGAATACCCTACCACAGTGAAGAGGCCTTGGCCCTGGGCCGGAAGATCATGGGATTCATCAATTCAGTCGGCCATCACGAGTCCGAAAACCTGGCCGAGGTGCGCGGGCCCTTTCCCAATTGGGCCGACAGCATCTACCGGAACAGTCGTCCTCTTCGGAATTCCACTGTAACCACCATCGCCCCGACTGGGACGATCAGCATTATCGCGGGCTGTTCATCGGGAATTGAGCCGGTCTTCGCGCTGGCCTTTCGTCACGTTTCCGGAGAAAGAAAACTGACCTTCGTGGACCCCGTCTTTGAGACCATCGCCAAGGAACGGGGGTTCTACAGTCCGGCCCTCATGGACCAAATCAGCGAGCAGGGAAACATAGACGGCATCGAGGAGGTGCACTCCGACCTGCGGGATGTGTTTCAGGCCTCGCACCAGATTTCGCCCGAATGGCATATCCGAATGCAGGGTGCGTTTCAGGAGTATACGGACAATGCCGTCTCTAAGACGATCAACCTTCCCAATTCCGCCGCGCGCGATGATGTGAAGAAAGCGTACCAGTTGGCGTATCAGGTCGGTTGCCTGGGAATCACCGTTTTCCGGGACGGTTGTCTGGAAGAGCAGGTTTTGAACGTCGGCACGTCGGCCAAACCGAAGGCGCCATCGGCGTCCGCCGGTGAGGAAGTCAAAAAAGTCAAACCCCGTCCTTACAAGCGAGTCGGCGTCACCCTGAGCAAGGAGACTCCGTTGGGGACAGTGCATATCACGATGAACGACGATGAAGAGGGCCCGGCCGAGGTGTTTATGACGATCGGAAAGGCCGGAAGCGACATCATGGCGATGGCCGAATCATTGGGGCGGTCGATTTCGCTCTATCTGCGCACCCCTTCTTACCTCTCGCGTTATGAAAAAGTCCAGGAAGAAGTGGAGCAGCTGCGCGGCATCGGGGGCGCGCGTTCGGTCGGGTTTGGAGAGGCGCGCATCTCCTCACTGGCGGATGCCATCGCCCGTGCGATGGAAGAACATTGGATTAAGTCTCCGAACAACGGCAACGGTCACGGGAAGAGTGGGAGTTTCCGCCTCACCGGAAACCTCTGTCCGAAATGCGGCGTCCAGATGGCCCGGGAGGAAGGCTGTCAGAAGTGCTACTCCTGCGGGTATTCGGAATGCTGAGCGGGGGCTAAAGATTTCTGCCCGTCGGCAGCTGATTTTTTTCTTCATCGTCGCATGGATGAGTTGGGCTGGATTAACCCTAGCGCAGTCGCCCTGCACCGGATTGGAGGACTGCCTTAAGGATCTGAAATCTTCCGATGCCTCCAGCAGGTCCGGCGCCATTTTCATGCTGGGAATCTTGAAAGACAAACGGGCCACGCCGGCCCTCATGGAGATTTTAGGGGAAGAACATGACTTCGAAGTCCGCTCATCGGCCGTCAAGGCGATCGGCGCCCTTAAAGATCCGATGGCGGTGCCGGTCTTGGCGGATCTTTTGGACCACAAGGACCTACAGCTTGATGCGATCGACGCGTTGGTGAAGATAGCGGATCGGTCGGCGGTGGAGGCCCTTATTCAGGGTCTGAAACATCCCGAGATCCAAGTCGCCGCCGTGCGGGGACTGGGAGAAATTGCGGACCCTTCCGCAAAGCCGGCATTGACGGCGTTGTGGCGCCAGACCGACAACGAGCGTGTGCGGGGTCTGAGCGGTCTAGCCATTCAAAGGATCAATGCAATCTGGGGCCCCACCGAAAAGGAGATGGGGATCCCCCGTTATCCCAAGTCCGAATTTATGCCGAATGCCCGCGGAGAATGGATTTTTGTTTCGGAGGATCCGCTTCCGAAGGTTTCCGATTTCTTCAAAAGGCATCTCAAGAAAGAGCCGTTGACCTTTCAGGTTTTCCAAATAAGGTACGAGAACGAATTGGGGGAGACCAAAGAGGGCATTCCTTCCAATCCGCCCAACCTGATCTTCGTGGCAGAAGAGCAGAAATTCCTGGGAAAGAACTATCCGGCGAAGCTGATTTTCCTGCAAAGAAATAAGGCCGAGACCGAAATAAAGATCTTCAAAGCCATCGGAGGGCCGGATTAAATCTGTAGAATGCCGATTCTCTCTTGACAATGACGATGACGCTTGATAATATTTTTGCGCTTAATCGTCCCAGGCAATAAAACAAACCGCATCTCATAGGTAGCTGTCCTGTTCATTGACGGTTGGACGAACCCCGACCGTGGAAAGTGAGCTGACCCAGCTGTCTCGTCTCTGGATTCTGCTGTGAATCCTGAGGCGGATACTTGGGTCTTTTTTTTGTGGCGGCAACCTGTTCATGGGAGTACACTGGAATTGGGGAAATCGGGGATCGTATCCTCTTAACGGAAAGAGGGAAAATCCATGGATCATGATGGGGGAATGTTCATCTTTGGGGGACAGGCCCGGCTGCCCAAGGAGCTCTCGGCCGTCGAGGTGTTTCAGGTGATTGCCCACGTGGACGTGCCGACCGGAAAGGTGGTGGAGGTCGATTTCATGCCCTGTCCGCCGCTCATCATCGGGATGCTGAAGCAGATGATGGTCGGCATGTCGCTTCAAACCGACGCCAATGATTTGCTCGTTCAGGTTGAACAGCGTCTGTTTCATAAATCCAAAAAGGCCGTGATCACGGCGATTAAAGACTTAGTCCGGGAATACCGGGAATTTCTGTATCGGGCTTCAAAAGCCACCCATCCCCCCTCGGAAGTCTGACGTTCATCTTCCCGACCGACTCCGCGTTTCCAAGGCGGTTGGCCTCGGTGATCTTATCAACACGCTACGGACGGTTCCGGCTTTGTCCGACGCCCCGCGCCAATAAATCCTGCTCCAGGTTAATCAGCACATCCCGTCCCGCGTTTTCAACGACCCCGCGGAACAGAGACTCGTCGGCATACAGCTCATGGACCGATCGGCCAGCCGGAGAGGCCTGTTCCCAAGCCGTTTTATCCCAGGCCCGAAGGCAGGCCCGTGCAATCAGGTGGCTTAAGGGCGGGGGATTGTAGAGCATCTTTTTAACCGCGACCGGATTCAACGAAAGGGGATTGTATCCGCCCGAGAGGTATCCCTCCTGGATGAGGCGCTGCTCGAATCCGGTGTGGGGCTGCACGCCGAGGAAGAAGAGCATGGGGAAGACGCGGTCTTCCCCCAGGATGGCGGCGATTTTTTTGTACGACGCCACGCTTTCCATTAATGTGGTCTCGGTATCCCCCGGGGAGTTGAGTGAATAATTCAGGATCAAATTGCCCGTAAACCCCGCCTCTTTCAGATAGCGGCAGCCGTCGTAGAGATTGTCCAGGCGAAAGCCCATATGCAGTTCATTCAGGACGACTTGGGAGCCGGAGGTGATCGCCACTTCCAGATCGCCCACCCCGGATTGGACCATCCGACAGGCCAGGTCGGGCGTGATCAGGCTTGTCCGAATGTAACCGGACCAAGTCAGGTCCAACTTCTCGGCGATGATCCGGTCCAGGATTTCGTTGCATTGGGGCAGGGCTTCGCTCCCGGTGATGAACTGGGCGTCGGTGAACCAGAAGGCTCGCGTTCCCCATTGCCGGTAGTGCTGCAGGATGTCTTGAACCACTCGCTCGGGTGCGCGGTAACGGACCCGTTTTCCCTCGATATACGGGTATTCGCAGAACTGGCAATCGTAGGGACAGCCGCGTTTTGACTGGACGCCGATACAGTCATTTTTGTACGCGACGTGTTGAGGGAAAATCGCGGTCAGATAAGACAGATCGATCGTCATGTCCTGAATGGATGTGATCGCGTTCTTTACGCCGCGGAAGACTTGATCGCCTTTGCGTAGGATCGATCGTTCATCGGACAGGTCTTTCCCTTCGATCACCTTCAACAAGGCGTCCTCGCCTTCGCCCAGAAGACCGATCGTGCCCTCCGGAAGACGGCGGATCAATTGGTCGGCGAACACGCTGAAGGCCCCGCCGCCGACGAGAACCCGTTTCCCCGGATAGCGTCGGTGGATCAACCAGAAATAGGACAGGATTTCCTGGATGCCCCGATAATACGTCCAGAGGTATCCCAATCCCTTGATCGAGGCGGTGAGCTTCTTGAGGGGGTTGGTGGAATAATAGAAGTTAAAGGCGTATTTTAAAGAGGGATCGCCTTCATGGGGGGCGAAGACTTGGATATCCCGCCAGGAAAAACAGACCAAGTCCGGATCGAGTTGACGGAGCTGCGCCAAAAGGGTCTTGCGGCGGTGAGCCGACGGGATCAACGACAGGTCGAGAATTTGCTGTCGGATATCGGGGTGTTTTTGATGGACCCCGTCGGCCAGATAGGTTACCCCGAGCGGATAGACCGGCCGGCAGGGGAGAAAGATATAAAGGATGGAACGAACGTCCGTCATGGCGGATTTACGATAACACAGGCCGTCAGGCTATGCAACCAACTGCAGATGATACCCGGTTCGATTGAGGCCCGGACTGCGACTCGGCTATTGTTTGGGCTCCCGGCTTGGCGAAGGACGCGGCCCGCCGCAGGCGGGCAAATTATGGCTGCCTTACCTTGCCAGAATTTAGCGGCCGAGCCTTAGCCGGGTCAAACAAAAGCCGTCGGAGCAGGGAGGGTGCAGTCGAGCCGGACGGGGCGCCCCGCCTGCGGCCACCCGCCGGATGTCACTCTAAATTTGTCGTTTGTATTAGTCGTGGCATTTTTTCTGGCATTTTGTCCGACGATTGAATATGCTGTTCTCGGGCCGGATGATCAAACGCGTACAGGAGCATTCTTCATGACTCAGACGGAAAAATACGAACGGTACTCCGCCACGTTGCGGATTTTTGGAAAGATCGAGGACCTGAGCGTCATCGGGATGCGCCTCGGGCTTGAACCGACGCGGGTCCGTCGCCGAGGGGAGCCGGTTGAAGGGACATCCGAGCACCTGGAATTCGATTTCTGGGAGATGACGGCGCCGGTGACGAAAGACCGGCCGCTGGAGGACCATCTCGCCTGGCTGAAGTCCCGGCTGGTTCCCCGAGGGTCCGTCCTTCGAGACATCAAGACCGCGTTATCGGTCGACCTGTTTTGCGAATTTCGATCCAATCACGGCCAGGGAGGCTTCAGTCTCTCACCGGAGGCTCTGGCGTGGCTTGTGGAGCTCGGGATCGGCCTTGATGTGGCAGTCGTATTTGAAAAACCGATGTAGGGGCGACGCATGCGTCGCCCCTACAGGGCCGGTTTGACTCCGATATGAATCGCCACGATTCCGCCGGTGAGGTTTCGATACGATACAGGGGAAAAACCCGTCTCCGAGAATAAAGTCTTAAGCCGTTCTTGATCCGGAAAGGCCCGAATCGAAGCCGGGAGATAGTCGTAGATTCCGGTGTGATCGTGCGAGACCAGCCTTCCGATCCGGGGAAGGATGGTGAACGAGTAGAGGTCATACATTTTTCGCAAAGGTGCGCTGGTGGGACGGGAAAATTCCAGGCAGACGGCCCGTCCGCCCGGTTTTAAGACGCGAAACATTTCGCCCAACGCCGCCGGGATATCGGCCACATTGCGTATTCCAAACGCCACGGTGACGACCTGAAAGGTCCGGTCGCAGAACTGAATCGATTCGGCGTTTCCCCGGAGCAGCGTGACATTTCCGTTTGGCCTCAGCCGTTCGATCTTCCGCCGACCATATTGAAGCATCCGTTCATTCAAGTCCAGTCCGATCACCTGTCCCTCGGGTCCGACCTGTCGGGCCAGCAAAACGGCCAGATCCCCCGTGCCGGTGCAAAGATCGAGGACGGTGTCGCCCCCGGCCGCCCCGCTGATCCGGACCGCTTCCCGCTTCCAGGCATGGTGAAGACCGAGCGAGAGAAGGGTGTTGTTGAGGTCGTAGCGGTGGGCGATCGCGGTAAACATTTTTTGCACGGCCCGTTCTTTTTGGGGTGCGGTGGGCAAGGAGGCAACCGGCTGCATCGGGTATTGGTAACACCATTGGAGGCCGTTGTCAATGGGTGGACGGCGGAAACCCGGACATGGTATACTACAAAATTCAAACGGCCGTTTGAGGGACCCGATGCAACAGAAAGAGATCGTCATCCGCGGGGCGCGCGAGCATAATTTAAAAAACATCGACGTCGTGATCCCCCGCGACAGGCTGGTGGTGATCACCGGGCTGTCCGGCTCCGGAAAATCCTCGCTCGCTTTCGACACGATCTATGCCGAGGGCCAGCGCCGATACGTGGAATCCCTCTCCGCGTACGCGCGGCAATTTTTAGAGCAGATGGACAAGCCGGATCTGGACTCGATCGACGGGCTTTCACCCGCCATCTCGATCGAGCAGAAGACGACCAGCCATAACCCGCGGTCGACCGTCGGAACCGTGACCGAGATTTACGACTACCTTCGTGTCCTGTACGCGCGGGTCGGCCGGCCCCACTGTCCCCGATGCGGACGCGCGATCGCGGCGCAGACGGTTCAGCAGATGGTCGATCACGTCATGACCTGGCCCGCCGGTTCCAAGATCCAGATTTTCTCCCCCGTTGTCCGGGGCCGGAAAGGGGAATATCGAAAGGAACTGCTCCAGCTCCGCAAAGGCGGCTTCACCCGCGTCCGGGTCAACGGACATATTCGGGATCTTTCGGAAGAGATCGCCCTGGATAAAAAGAAGAAGCAGACCATCGAGGTTCTGATCGACCGGCTGGTGGTCAAAGACGGGATCCGGAAACGACTGGCCGATTCCATCGAGACCGCCTTGCGGCTTCCGGCCGGACTGGCCGGCCCGGCCGAAGGGATCGTTCTTCTTCAACGTGACGGGGAGGAGGTCTTGTTCAGCGAAAAGCTGGCCTGCGTCGAATGCGGCATCAGCCTTCCCGAAATGACGCCCCGCGTCTTCTCCTTCAACAATCCCCACGGCGCCTGCCCGGCCTGCGGCGGCCTCGGAACGACGATGGACCTGGATCCCGACCGGATCGTCCCGGACAAGAACCGCTCCCTCCGCGAGGGGGCGATCAAGCCTTGGGAAAAACGGTTCTCGGTCTATTATTATCAAATGCTGGAAGCGGTCGCGAACCATTACGGGTTCGATCTCCGGACGCCCTTCAAGGACCTCAAGCCGGAGCACCAGCGGATCCTTCTGAACGGCTCCGGCTCGGAGGAGCTCCCCTTCCATTACGACAGCGACGGCCACCGGCACGCCTACCGCAGGCCCTTCGAGGGCGTGATCGGAAACCTCCAGCGGCGTTTTCGCGAAACGGATTCCAGCTACATCCGCGAAGAGATCGCCCGATACATGGGCAGCCATTCGTGCAAGGTCTGCCAGGGCGAGCGGCTCAAGCCGGAGAGCCTCGCCGTGACGATCGGGGAAAAGTCGATTGCCGAGGTGGCGCGCTTCTCGATCAAGGAGGCGGACATTTTCTTTGCCGGCCTGAGGATGACCGAACGGGAGGCGTTCATCGCCCACCGAATCTTGAAGGAGATCAAGGAACGGCTCGGATTTTTGATGAACGTCGGCCTCGATTACCTCACGCTCGACCGCGCCGCGGCCACGCTGTCCGGCGGCGAGGGACAGCGGATCCGGCTCGCCACGCAGATCGGGTCTTCGCTGACCGGGGTGCTGTACATCCTGGACGAGCCCAGCATCGGCCTGCACCAGCGGGACAATCGCCGGCTGCTGGATACGCTGATCCGCCTGCGGGATCTGGGCAACACGGTCCTCGTGGTGGAGCACGACGAGGAGACGATCCTTACGGCGGACCATGTGATCGACATGGGGCCGGGGGCCGGTATCCACGGCGGCGAGATCGTGGCCCAGGGGACGCCCGCAGCGATCACGGGCGATGAGAAGTCCCTGACGGGAAAATACCTTCGCAGGGATCTTGTCATCTCCCTTCCCCGGCGGCACCGATCGGCGCAGAAATTTTTGAAGATCATCGGGGCCCGTGAAAACAATCTCAAGACCATCGATGTTCCGATCCCGTTGGGCCTTTTCACCTGCGTCACGGGAGTGTCGGGTTCGGGCAAGAGCACCCTGGTCCTCGAGGTGCTGTACAAAAACCTTGCGCAGCGGCTGTACCGTGCGACGGACCGTCCCGGTGCGTGCGATCAGATCAAGGGGCTGGAGCATCTCGACAAGGTGATTAATATCGACCAATCGCCCATCGGCCGAACGCCCCGGTCCAACCCGGCCACCTATACCGGCCTGTTCACCTTCGTCCGCGACCTGTTCACCCGGCTTCCCGAATCCCGGATGCGGGGCTACAAGGCCGGGCGCTACAGCTTCAACGTCAAGGGCGGCCGTTGCGAGGCTTGCCAGGGGGACGGCGTGATCAAGATCGAGATGCATTTTCTTCCGGACGTCTACGTCACCTGCGAGGTCTGCAAGGGCCAGCGCTACAATCGGGAAACGCTCGAGATCACATACAAGGGAAAAACGATCGCGGACATCCTGGATATGGCCGTGGACGAGGCCGCCGCTTTTTTCTCGGCGATCCCGCACATCAAGGAAAAACTTGAAACGCTCCAGGACGTCGGCCTGGGCTACGTTCATCTGGGCCAGTCGGCCACGACGCTTTCCGGCGGCGAGGCGCAGCGCGTCAAGCTCTCCCGCGAGCTGTCCAGGCGCGCGACCGGGCAGACCTTGTACATCCTGGACGAGCCGACCACCGGCCTCCATTTCGCCGACATCCAAAAGCTGTTGGACGTTTTGAATCGGCTCGTCGACGCCGGGAACAGCGTCGTGGTGATCGAGCACAACCTGGACGTGATCAAGAATTCGGACTGGGTCATCGATCTGGGGCCGGAGGGCGGGGATCTAGGGGGCCGGATCGTCGCGACCGGAACGCCCGAAGCGCTCGCGCAAAACAAGGAGTCCTACACGGGACAGTTTTTAAAGAAAGCGATGTCTTGGGTTGATCGATAAATGAAGAGCCGCTGGTCGGATAATGAGGCGCGAGGGCTGGAGGGGCTGAGCATCCTGGTCCACACCTCCCGTCTGATCGGGATGGACCCAGGCCTCGTACTTTGGGGCGGGGGGAATTCGTCCCTCAAGATAAATGGCTTGGATCACACCGGCCGGCCGATACGGGTCCTCTGGATGAAGGGCTCCGGGTCGGACATGAGGACGATCACCCCCGGGCAGTTCACGCCGCTGCGCTTGGACGACCTCCTCCCGTTAATGAAGCGGGAGGCGATGACCGATGACGAGATGGTGGCCTATCAGTCGAAATCCGTTCTGGAACCGGGCGCGCCGAAGCCCTCGATCGAGACGCTGCTCCACGCCTTTCTTCCGACGACCCATATTTACCACACCCATGCCGACGCGATCTGTGCCTTGACCGACACGCCGAACGGCGATGAGATCATCGAAGAATTATATGGCGCGAATGTCGCGCTTATCCCGTATCTTCGTCCCGGGTTCCTTCTATCCAAAAAGACGGGAGAGGCGTACGCGAAAAACCCCGGGCTTCGCGCGATAATTCTGGACAAGCACGGGCTGATCACCTGGGGCGCATCCGCCAAGGAGGCCTACCTCGAGACGATCCGGATGATCACCCTTGCCGAGCGGTATATCGCACGGCGAAGGCGGCCCCGCGCGCGGCCGGCCGGTCCGGCCGTTTCCAAACGGGCCCGTCGCGCGATCGCGGCCGCGGTCGCGCCGGCGCTTCGCGGCGGAATCGGTAGCGGGAAACGGATGGTCCTGTTCTATGACGACGACCCGGCCGTCCTTCAATTCGTCAATCGCCCCAAGGCCAAAGCGCTGTCCCAAATCGGGCCGTTCACGCCGGATCATCTGATGCATACGAAACCCTGGCCCTTGTTTTTGGAAACGAAGGGTTCAGGCCGGCCCGATCCCGAAACGATCGCGGCGACGCTTCCAATATCGCTCGCGCAGTATCGGGAGCGCTATGTCCGTTATTTCGAGCGGCACAAGACGCCGGGTGTCACGATGCTCGACCCCAACCCTCGCGTGATCCTGATCCCGGGCGTCGGGATGTTCACGACCGGAAAAGACCGTCGGGCGAGCCGCATCGCGCGGGATATTTACCGGCACACACTCGGCGTGATTCAAGACAGTGCTGCGATTTCATCCTACGTTTCGCTTTCGCCTCGCGAGCTTTGCGATTTCGAGTACTGGCCGATGGAGAATTTCAAGCTGACGCTTCTACCGCCCGAGAAGGAAATGTCCCGGCGGGTCGCGCTGGTGACCGGCGCGGCCGGGGGAATCGGGAAGGCGCTGGCCGAGCGGCTGGCCGTCGAAGGGGCGATGGTCGTATTGACCGACATCGATCTTGAGAAGACCCGCACCGTGGCCGAGGCGATCAATCAAAAGGCGGGCGAGGCGAACGCCACCGCCGTAAAAATGGACGTAACGAGCGAATCCTCCGTTCAAAAGGCCTTTGAGAGCGCGGTTCTGGCCTACGGGGGACTGGACATCATCGTCTCAAACGCGGGCATCGCGAAATCCTCGCCGGTCGACCGACTGTCGCTTTCGGACTGGGATCGCTCGATGGCGGTCAACGCCACCGGCCACTTTCTGGTCTGTCGGGAAGCGCTTCGCATTTTTAAAGAGCAGGGCCTCGGCGGGAATATCGTGGTCGTCGCCACAAAGAATGTCCTCGCGCCCGGAAAAGATTTCGGGGCCTACTCGGCCTCCAAGGCGGCCCAGGCCCAACTGTCCCGCATTCTCGCGATCGAGGGCGCGGAGGATCGTATCCGCGTGAACATGGTGAACCCGGACGGCGTGTTTCAGGAGTCCGGACTCTGGTCCAAAGAGATCCGGGAGGAGCGCGCGAAGGCCCACGGCATTCCGATCGAACAACTCGAAGATTTTTACGCCAGGCGTAATCTTCTCAAGACCAAGATCTATCCCGGCGACGTCGCCGAGGCCGTCCTTTATTTCGCGTCCGACCGTTCCTCCAAAACCACCGGCGCGATCCTGCCCGTGGACGGCGGCGTCCGCGAGGCGTTTCCGAGGTAACGCCCGCGTTCCTCCTTTGCCCATCGTGAAACCCGTCCCCGCCGGCTTGTAATTCCGCCGGAGTTCAACTATACTTTCGTTGTATGGGAGGCGAGGATGCTGATCGTCATGCGACAGGATGCCACCGCGGAGCAGATCCAAGCGGTGGTTGAAAAGATCAAGGAATTGGGTTTCAAGCCCCACGCCATTCCCGGCAGTGAGCGAACGGCGATCGGGATCACGGGCAACCATGGTCCCGTGGAACCGGACCTCTTCGAGTTACTTCCGGGGGTCGCCCAGGCGATCCCGGTCAGTCAGCCCTTTAAGTTGGTGTCCTCCGAGGTCAAGCCCGAACGAACCGTGGTGAATGTGAACGGGGCCACCATCGGCGGCGAATCGTTGGCCGTGATGGCGGGCCCCTGTTCGGTGGAAAGCGAGTCCCAGCTGATGGCCTGCGCGCGGGCGGCCAAGGCCGCGGGGGCGCAGTTCCTCCGAGGCGGTGCGTTCAAGCCGCGTACAAGCCCTTACGATTTTCAGGGGCTCAAAGAGGACGGGCTCAAACTCTTGGCGCTCGCTCGCGAGGAGACCGGTCTGAAGGTGGTGACCGAAGTGATGAGCCCGGGAACGGTGGACATGGTGGCGCGCTACGCGGATGTCCTTCAGATCGGGGCCCGCAATATGCAGAACTTTCCGCTCCTGGAAGAGGTCGGCGACGCCAAGCGACCGGTCCTGTTGAAACGGGGTCTGAGCGCGACGATCAAGGAGCTCCTGATGGCCGCCGAGTACATCGCCTCGCGCGGCAATTACGAGATCGTGCTGTGCGAGCGGGGCATCCGGACTTTTGAGACGATGACCCGCAACACACTGGATCTGGGCGCGGTCATCGTGCTCAAACAGCTCTCCCATCTGCCGGTGATCGTGGATCCTTCCCACGGATTCGGTTTGCGTTACGGCGTCATTCCCCTGGCGCGCGCGGGCGTGGCGGTGGGCGCCGACGGATTGATCGTGGAGATCCATCCCGAGCCGGAACATGCCCTGTCCGACGGTCCCCAATCCCTGACCCTCCCCATGTTTCAGGAACTCATGCGGCAGATCCGGCTCGTGGCCTCCTCCATCGGCCGACGCATTTAATGCCCATGTCTTGATGATCGAGCAAACGGGGTCCGGAAATGCACGCATGGATCGTGTTATGGTTCAACCTGGTTCGGGACTGGGGTTACCCGGGGATCATCTTATTGATGGCGATGGAAAGCTCCGTCCTCCCTCTGCCGAGCGAGGTGGTGATACCTCCCGCGGCCTATTGGGCGGCGCAGGGTCGCTACAATTTTTGGGGCGTGATCCTGGCCGGAACAATCGGAAGCTATCTCGGCGCGGCCGTCATGTACTGGGTGTCCCGATGGATCGGCCGGCCGCTCGTCGTCCGTTACGGGAACTATGTTTTCATTCCCGAATCGAAACTGCTCCGCGCCGAGCGCTGGCTGGCGCGATATGAAGCCGGAGGGGTTTTCTTTGCGCGGCTCCTGCCGGTTGTGCGGCACCTGATCGGCATCCCGGCCGGAATCGTCCGGATGGAATTTAAAACCTACAGCCTGATGACGATCACCGGCTCGGCGGTCTGGTGCTCCGTGCTGGCCTGGTTCGGGTCCGAGGTGATCGGCGACCGGCCCGAACTGCTCAACGATCCGCAACAGATGATCCGGGTTCTTACTGATCGGTTCCACTGGTTCGTGGCCCTCATCCTGATACTGACCGTCCTTTACATCGTCGTTATGCGCCTAACCGCCAGGCCCGAGGGCGCGCGCGAGAACCTGAAATAATCCGGTTCCGCGATCACGGCCGGCTTCAAAACCCTCTCGGATTTTCAAAAGTCGGCATGTTGATTTTTAATCGGTTTAGGCCTATTCTTGTTCGGGAGTTGAAGCAAGGCCCCTGTTGGGAAACGTGACGGCATAGACGGAGGCCCGTGGGTAAAGAGGGATCATTCTTCAACCTTTACAATCATGCGTTCGTGCGCGTGGCGGTGGCCATCCCCGAGGTCCGGGTGGCCGATCCCGCCTATAACGCCCGACAGACGATCGCGCTCATGGAGCGGGCCGTGGAGCGGAGCGTCCTTCACGTCCTGTTTCCGGAGCTGGGGTTGTCCGCCTATTCCTGCGAGGATTTGTTCCATCAAAAGGCCCTCCTCGACCGCTGCACCGAGGCGCTCGGCGAGGTTCTGAACGCATCTAAAAAAATCCCGGTGATCGCCGTCGTCGGTCTGCCGCTGCAGGTCGACAGTTTGCTATTCAACTGCGCCGTGGTGCTGTATCGCGGAGGGCTGCTCGGAGTGGTCCCGAAGACCTACCTTCCCAATTACCGCGAGTTCTATGAATTACGCCAGTTCGTTCCGGCCGACTGCGCCCTCCGTCACACAATCGACCTTCTGGGTCAACATGATATTCCTTTTGGCAACCGGCTTTTGTTTCGAATCGAGGACCAACCCGCCTATACTTTTTACGTTGAGATCTGCGAGGATTTATGGGTTCCCGTCCCGCCCTCTTCGATGGCCGCGCTGGCCGGCGCCACGATCCTTTTCAATCTTTCCGCCTCCAACATCACCGTGGGAAAAGAAGACTACCGGCGTCAACTGGTCGGCAACCAGTCCGCCCGGTGCCTCGCGGCCTACGTCTATTCGGCCGCCGGATTTGGCGAGTCCACGACCGACCTCGCCTGGGACGGTCACGGGATGATCTACGAGAACGGGACTCCCGTGGCGGAGACCCCGCGATTCACCTACGGCCCTCAATTTATTACGGGGGACCTTGATCTGGAGCGCCTCGCTCAGGATCGCATGCGACAGAATAGTTTCGCGCAGGCGGTCCGTCGTCACCGGGAAGATCTCGGGGACTTTCGTCTCGTTCGCGTGGCCGCAAAGCTTCCCGACACGGCGCGCCTGCTGTTGGATCGCCGGTATGATCGATATCCTTACGTCCCCAGCGACCCGCAACGACGGGATGAACGGTGCCGTGAAGTCTACGAAATCCAAGTGCAGGGCTTGGTCAAGCGTCTGCAGGCGGCCAAAGTGGATAAAGTGGTCATCGGGGTTTCCGGGGGGCTGGATTCCACCCAGGCCCTCTTGGTTTGTGCGAAGGCGATGGACGTGATGGGACAATCCCGCGAAAACATTCTGGCCTATACACTCCCCGGGTTTGCCACCGGCCCCCGCACGCGCGACCAGGCCGGGCGATTGATGAAGGCGGTGGGTTGCACGGCCCACGAAATCGATATCCGTCCGGGCTGCGAGCAGATGCTCAAGGACATCGGCCATCCCTATGCCGATGGCCAGCCCGTGTACGACACCACGTTTGAGAATGTCCAGGCGGGCGAGCGGACGAGTCTTCTGTTTCGCGTGGCCAACAAAGAAGGGGCCATCGTCGTGGGGACGAGCGACTTGAGCGAGCTCGCACTGGGCTGGTGTACGTACGGCGTGGGCGACCAGATGGCTCACTACGATCTGAATGCGAGCGTGCCGAAAACGCTCATCCAGTACCTGGTTCGCTGGGTCGCCGAGAGCCGGGCGCTCGGTCCCGATCTGCGTCCGGTGCTCGAAGAGATTCTCTCGACCGAAATCAGCCCCGAACTCGTACCCGGCGTCTCCAGAGAGCAGCCCGGTCAGCGCTCGGAAGAGATCGTGGGTCCATTTGCCTTACAGGATTTCCATCTCTATTACACCCTCCGCTTCGGATACTCGCCTCCGACGATCGCCTTTCTCGCCTACTGCGCCTGGCATGACAAGGCGGAGGGCCAATGGCCGGATATTCCGGAAGACCAGCGCCGTGAATTTTCCATCGGAGAGATCAAGCGGTGGTTGGGGGTTTTTCTCAAACGATTCTTTCAGACCAGCCAGTTCAAGCGAAGCGCGTTGCCGAACGCCCCGAAAGTCGGGTCGGGGGGATCGCTCTCGCCCCGCGGGGACTATCGGGCGCCGAGTGACAGCGAGGCCGACGCCTGGCTGGCACAGCTCGAGGCCGTCCCGAACGAAGAAACGGATTAAGGGAGAGGAGATGAATGAAAATGACGCACAAAAAAATCGTCATGGAACACGATAAGAAAATCGCGCTGGTCGCTCACGACAACAAGAAGCGCGATCTGGTCGAATGGGCCAAATACAACCAAACGCTCCTGGCGCATCACAAGATCTATGCGACCGGGACGACCGGGGGAATCCTGGAGCAGGAACTCGGTTTCAAAATCAACAAGCTTCAGAGCGGGCCCTTGGGCGGCGATCAGCAGATCGGCGCCAAGATCGCCGACCGGGAGATCGATTTCCTCATTTTCTTCTGGGACCCGCTCGAACCGCAGCCGCACGACCCGGACGTCAAGGCGCTCCTGCGCATGGCGGTGGTCTGGAACATTCCCGTCGCCTGCAATCGCTCCACCGCCGATTTCATGATCTCCTCTCCCCTGATGGACAGCAATTATGATCGTCTTGTGCCGGATTATGACACGTACCGAACCCGAAAGATCGAAGAGGAGAAATCATCGTAGCCATGCGATGAGGGATCGTCCGATTGCGGGAAAAATTTGAGGCCATTTTTCCACCCCTACGGTCTCTTCTCATTTCAAAAATCGGAATATTGATTTTCAATAGATTTTGGCCAATCTTAATATAATTCTACTTTACCTCTTGAAGCATCTCTGACAGGGTTTTTTAACAGCATATGAGGTTCATTCAGGAGGGTCAAAAAGGACTTGATCAAGAATTACCAAACGATCCTGACGCCGCGGGTTTTTATCCCTTGGGGTGTTTCGAGCGTAATATTATGGTGGCAACCCACGACGAATGGCATGTTGGGGATGGTGACCGATACCATAACCGGGACATCATTCGGATGGCAATCTGTTCCCCCGGGAGGATTCTGACTCTCGGGTTTGAGTTTCACAAAAACCTCCGTATTGTCGTCTTGGAACTTCACCTCTCCCACTACCGTATCGCAGGTATTCGGAAGAGACATGGCCTCCAAGATTCTAATCGAATCGCCTAGGCTCCAAATCCGAGACTCGACGGGTCCATTATCGGCGGGAAGGGTTTCGATCGTGAATTCAGGTTTAGGCGGCTGCTTGGCTCTAAGGTCCTGGCTAAAAGCCAAAATAAGGAGGATGACCACCAAGGCAGAAAGAGTTCGCATCGGCTTGGGCATGATTTTATAATCACCTTTTGTCCGGATGGGCCGGTGACATCAACGCAAACGCGCTAAAAATTCCGGCTGCCAATAGAGCCTTTTTCGTTATTCCAAGTCTCCTTTTTATTGCGGGCCACCGCGGCTCACCGGATCGTTCAGGGGATCGACAATAAAAATCAATATGGTTTAAATATACCTCGCTCGCTTTCTCTGTCAAGGCCGGTTCGTGCGGTTCATTGACTCTCGCCGTCGTTTGTGTTAAAAATAGCGCATTCGGACAATCTCAGGTTACTCAAGTCTCCGTTCACCTGGTAGGGATAGGTCGATGTGTCTGCCTTGCGCGGCCGCGGGCCACCACCCCTACGAAAGGTGAACGGAGAATGAATAAGGATTATGCGTCATGGGCGGGCACTCGCACTGGTCCACAATCAAACGGAAAAAGGGCGCCGAGGACGCGAAGCGGGGGAAGGTCTTTACCAAGATCATCCGCGAGATCACGACCGCGGCCCGCGTCGGAGGCGGCGACCCGAACGGCAACCCGCGTCTTCGACTGGCGATCGTGAAGGCCAAGGACGTCAACATGCCGGCCGACAACATTAAGAAGGCGATCCAGCGGGGCACGGGTGAGCTGCCGGGCGTGCATTACGAGGAGGCGGTCTATGAGGGATACGGACCGGGCGGGGTCGCGATGCTGATCGAGACCACCTCGGACAATAAAAACCGGTCGGTTTCCGAAATCCGCAACCTGTTGGAGAAAAACGGCGGCCGGATGGGCGAGGCCGGCAGCGTGGCCTGGATGTTTCATCGCAAGGGCCGGATCATCGTGGATAAATCCAAGTCGGACGAGGAGAAGCTGATGAACCTCGTTCTGGAGGCCGGGGCGGAGGATCTCCGAACGGAGGACGACAGCTTCGAGGTGATCACCTCGCCGCACGATTTTGAAAAGGTACGAAAAGTCCTAGAGGACCAGAGGATCGAGATGATCTCGGCCGAGGTGGCCTCCGTTCCCCAAAATTATGTGAGTCTCCAGGGAAAAGACGCCGAGCAGATGCTCAAGCTGATGGAAGTGCTCGAGGATCACGACGATGTTCAGAACGTCCATGCGAATTTTGATATTCCCCAGGACGTGATGGAAAAGGTGGCCGCGAAATAACAAGGATGAAGCCTGCATGCGCGTGATCGGAGTTGATCCGGGAACCGTGACGACGGGCTACGGGGTGGTGGATGAAGAGGACCGTCGGCTTTCGTACGTCGCCTCCGGTTCGATCACAACCGTCGCACGACAATCGCTCCCGAAACGGCTCAAGAAGATTTATGATGAACTGGTGGCCCTGATTCGGACCCAGAATCCGACGGCCGTCGTGGTCGAGAACACCTTCGTTTCCAAAAATTATCAAAGCGCGTTGAAACTGGGCCAGGCCCACGGCGTCGCCCTCCTGGCGGCCGAGACCTGCGGGCTTCCCGTTTATGAGTGCATGCCGACCGAGGTGAAGCTGGCCGTGGTGGGGTACGGGGCGGCCCGAAAGGACCAGGTCGAGAGCATGGTCGGCCGCCTGCTGAACCTCAAGACCCCGCCCGATTCCCACCATGCGGCGGATGCGCTGGCGGTAGCGATCTGCTATCTGCACTCGGCCAAGATCCGGGCTTTGACAAACCGGCCCGCGGCCGACCGCGGCTTACCGGCGCGCCGGTCTTTCCCGTTATGATCGCCTCGCTGACCGGAATCTTGGTACAGAAGACGCCCCAGTCGGTCATTGTGGACGTCCACGGGGTCGGTTATGAGGTGGTGACGCCGTTGACGACCTTCTATCGGCTGCCGTCCGAGAACGAAACGGTCCGCTTCTGGACCCACACCCACGTGCGGGAGGACGCCCTTCAGCTCTACGGGTTTTCTAGCCGCGAGGAAAAAAACGTCTTTCTCCTCCTCCTGGGGGTCTCCGGAATCGGGCCGAAATTGGCGATCAATATCCTTTCCGGTCTTCCCCTCGCCGAGCTGATCGCGGCCGTCAAGAGAGGGGACGTCGCCCAACTGAGTTCGATCCCGGGAATCGGTCCGAAAACGGCGGCGCGTTTGGCGCTGGAGCTGAAGGAAAAGATGGTGGGCGTTGAGGTCGCGGATTCGACGAAGGCCGGCCCGCCCGAAGGGAAGGATAGGCAGGAAATCGAGGACGCCGTGTCGGCGCTGGTCAATTTGGGATATAAATCCCCCCTGGCCAAGGACGCGGTCAAGAAGGTGCTGGGGACCGGAAACGGCGGTCCCGCCCGAGCGATGGGGATCGAGGATCTGATCAAGGAATCCTTGAAAGTATTATCGAGGACCTAAATGCCCGAACGGATCCTGACCACCCAGATGAACGAGGAGGAGAAAACCTACGAGGCCTCGCTCCGTCCGACCTCGCTCTCCGAATACATCGGCCAGACGAAGCTCAAAGAGAACCTGACGATTTATATCCAGGCGGCCCGCGACCGGGGCGATGTCCTGGATCACGTGATTTTCTACGGACCGCCCGGTCTGGGCAAGACGACGCTGGCCCATATCATCGCGCGGGAGCTGGGCGTCAACATCAAGGCCACCTCCGGACCGGCGTTGGAGCATCCGGGCGATCTGGCCGCTATTTTGAGCAATCTCTCGGAGCGGGACGTCTTTTTCATCGACGAAATCCACCGGCTCCACCCGGCCGTGGAGGAGATTCTCTATCCGGCCATGGAAGATTTTGAGCTCGACCTCGTGATCGGGCAGGGACCCTCGGCTCGAAGCGTGAAGCTGGCCCTGCCCCGGTTCACGCTGATCGGGGCCACGACGCGCGCGGGCCTTCTCACCTCCCCGTTGCGGGAGCGGTTCGGCGTGATCAACCGGCTCGATTTCTACCAGCTCTCCGAGCTGGAGGAGATCGTGAACCGTTCGGCGCGGATTTTGGGAATCGAGGCCGACGCCGCCGGGTCCAAGGAAGTCGCGCGCCGAGCCCGGGGGACGCCGCGGATCGCCAACCGGCTGCTCAAGCGCGTCCGCGATTTCGCCCAGGTCAAGGCGGACGGACGGATCACCTTGGACGTGGCCCGCGAGGCCCTCGGGCGGATGGAGATCGACGAGCAGGGGTTCGATTTCATGGACCGGAAACTGCTGCTCACGATCATCGAAAAATTTTCCGGCGGACCGGTGGGCGTCGAAACGCTGGCCGCCGCCGTGAGCGAGGAAAAGGACACGATAGAGGACGTCTACGAGCCCTTCCTGATCCAGGGCGGGTATGTCGACCGTACCCCGCGCGGCCGCCAGGCCACGCCCCTGGCCTATCTTCACTTCGGCAAGGCGGTTCCCCTCAGCGCCCAGAAACCCGAGCAGCCCAAGTTGCTCTGAACGATCCTCTCGACCTTCAAGGAATTCAAGAGCCTCATTGACAGAGGCGATCCCCCACAATTAAAATAAAATCATTTTCATGGAGGGGAGGCAAGATGGCCGATTTTGATCCGAATCAATTTGTCGAAGGGCAACGCCAGGACTGGAACCGGGTTTCGTCCGCATGGGAAAAATGGGATGCCTGGTTTGATGTCGGATTTGAATCCTGCAACCGGCATCTGGTGGATCGGGCTCGACTGGGGCCAGGCCATCATGTCCTGGATCTGGGAAGCGGAACCGGATACCCTGGCATTCCGGCGGCTCAACGGGTGGGTCCGAAGGGACACGTCACCGGCATCGATCTGGCGGAGGAGATGCTTGAGGTTGCGCGACGGAAGGCCGAAAAGCTGGGGCTAAAACAGATAACCTTTCGACAATCGGACGTCGCATCGCTGTCTTTTGAAGCGGGCCGTTTCGATGCAGTCACTTCGCGATTCTGTCTGATGTTTCTCCCGCGTCTGGACAAAACCCTTCGAGAAGTGCACCGTGTGCTGAAGCCGGGAGGAGCCGTCGCGGCGGCCGTTTGGGCCGCACGGGAAAAAAATCCCTATATCACAATTCCGATGGGCGTTCTCAGGGAATATATCGAGATACCGCCGGTGGATCCCGCCGTTCCGGGCATCTTTTATCTGGAGCGGCCGGGTGATCTGCTCGGGCGGATGAAGGCCGCCGGTTTTACGGAGCTGCGAGAAGAAGAGATCCCGATCGAAGGCGTATTCTCCTCGGGACGGGAATATCTGGACTGTCTGAAGGAAATGGCCGCACCGCTTCAGGGGCTGTTCGAAAAGGTCCCGCGGGAGAAACGCACCGAGGTCGAAGAGAAGATGGTTCAGGGGGCGGAGCGCTTCCGTCGCGGTGGAGAGGTCCGAATCCCCGGCGTGGCCCTTGCGGTCTCAGGAATTAAATCGTTATAGATAGGTCCATCGGCTGAAGGTCGCGGCCTGGCCTCGGCAGCGATCCTGCCCGTCTACCAGGTTCCAGACGACGGCCTTTTCCACCCGGAAGCGGCGGCCCGTTTTTGAAATTCGTACCCCTTGGTAACCCTCCATAAAACCCTTCCTCGAGACCTCGTCCAGAAGCCTTGCCCGTTCCGCCTGCTCCATCGGCTCGGCGGTCGAGCGCGAGGGCATCTTTGTGAATTCCTCCCACGACAGTTCCCAAAGAGTTAGCGCCGTCCGATTGCCGTAATTCAGAACGGGATCCTCTTCCGTTCCATGCGAGATGACGACAAACGGCGCATCGAAAAGACTTTGCGCGAGCGCGTCCGGAGATTTCTGAGGAGGAAGAAGGTCCGATCCAATCCAGCGACGGTAACTGGAAAGGATTACGACGGCCTGACGGACCACGGCCTCGGAGAGCTCCCTGCGCTGCCCTCGGGCGCTTCCCCGCCCGGGCCGTTCGAGTTTTGAGTAAAGCATCGCAAGACCCCAGTGGTAACCGCCTAAAAAACCTACGCCTTTTTGGGCAGGGATGTCAAGTGTCGACCGCAACCGCCCCTCCGTCTTGACACCCCGGTAATCTCGGATACACTTCTATTGATTAATACTTCCGTCATTTCCTTCAGGAGGGACCATGGCACAGACGACAGAGACAACGAACATGACAAAGCTGATCGGATGGTTTAACGAGCAGTCGGACAGTACTTTGAAAAAACTCGCGAGCGCCCGGATCATTCTCAAGACGGGGTATACGGTCCCCTCTCTGCTCGAGAAGAACTCGACCGATCCGAAACTATTTGAACAGGTAAAAGCCATCATCGAAGAAATGACGGGGTTAAAAAGCCCTTTCTAAAATCCATCCTGGGAGGACAATAGAAAATGAAAACGCTTACGACACAACCGATCGTATTTCACCGGGAGATCAATCAGGCGGTCCTTGGTGGGGAACCGCTGGTGTTCCACTGTCATCACTATAATTGTACTTTACAGAGGACCCTTTTGGATCCTGCCGATATCCAGATGAAGCCGGTTCTGGTCGACGCGGCTGCGGAGGTGGTGTTTGGCCAGCTTCAAAAGATGGTGAAAAAAGGGGAGCCGGCCACTCAGAGGCTTTCGGAATTCGCGGATATTTTCAGAGTGCTGGGGTTCGGAGTCTTGGAATTAAATCAAATCACCGAAAAAGGTGGAAAGATCATAGCCCCCTTTTCACATTACGGTTTTGGTTTTTTGACGAAATGGGGCCGGCAGGAATCTCCCGCGTGCTACTTCAACTGCGGATTTATCGAGGCTGCGGCCGCTGCAGCCTTTGACAAGCCTTTGGGTACCTACCGGTGTATCGAAAAGGAATGCATCGCCCAGGGGGCGAATGCCTGCCGTTTCGATTTGACGGTCGACTCCAAAAGGAGGGTCATCCCAACGTCGGTCGGAACGGGAGTTTGCGATGCCAAGGTCGCGCCCCGGAAATCGACCAACCAAGTCGATGAAGAGGGGATCATCACGGCGGTTTCCGGAATGGAATTGGTCGGAAACGAAGAAGGGTACATTCCCGCTTTCGGCGTTTATCTCACACGACACTTCGCCAATTACTATAACCGGATCTCCTACGAATTTGAAATGCGGACCCGGAAGGTTCGGGGGAACGAGATCGACCCGGTGATCCTGCCTCTTCTGGTGGAGGCGGGGCATATTTGCGCCTTTAACACGCTTGGGGGAATCATGAAGTCGCCGGAGTGGTATCAACTCATTT
Source organism: Nitrospiria bacterium (assembly GCA_035498035.1). Taxonomy (NCBI): domain Bacteria; kingdom Pseudomonadati; phylum Nitrospirota; class Nitrospiria; species Nitrospiria bacterium. Next base: position 102,150 of record DATKAN010000025.1, on the reverse strand, counting down.
ATCCGTCGCTGAAGTCCCGGGAAGACTGGATGCACGGGATTTTTGCGGTCATGAACGCCCTGGGATGGGGGGTCTGGAGGGTCGCGGAGCTGATCCCCAACGAGCGCCTGGTCGCACGGGTGTTCAACTCGTACGAGTCGAACGGTTATTTGGCCATGAAATACCCTAAAAGCGATCATGGAATCTGCTACCTGGCCACGGGTGCAACGGCCGGGTTGGCCAATCTGCTTTACACCGGAGATATCACTCTCAAACCCGAGTTAAATGAGGCCTATTACAAAAAGCTCTTCCGCAACCTGAAGACCTTTACCGCCAAGGAGGTCAAGTGCCGCGGAAAAGGAGATCCCTTCTGTGAAATCGTTGCCGAAAGATAATAGCGAGGTCGAATCTCTTGAAACTTCCGCGCCGCCGGTCTCGAGCTCCTTAAGGTTCGAGACGGCGGCGCTGGAGGTCCGAAAAGACTGTTACAAGAACCCACGGGTCATTCACGTCACACTCAAAAACAGCGTTGTGAATCCGGGAATGGTCGATTATTTCCGGAGGTTAGGAAAAATTGTAAAGGCCATTCCAAGCTATCCCGTGGTCGACATCCCCGGGTATTTCAAGATGGGTTTCTGCATGAACACCCCTGAAATTTATATCTGGGTCCGTCAGAAGCCCTCCTCTGATTTCGAAGCTTTCCTCATGACCCATCTCCGATCCTCCCTTCAAGAGCCCGCGGGTCCGAAACCACAAGAGTAGCTTCAAGCCGCTCCCGAAGCGTCCTCAATAAACCGCTTGCAAAGAATGCCAAAATCGTTTAGGATGATAGGTCTTCAATTCTAAAGGCAAAATCGTTATGTTCATTGCCGTGAATACTAAGATTTGACATGAACACGAAAGACGAGAATGCGCAAGAAAGATAGGACGGACCATAAAGGCATCGCACAACTGCGCCGGCTGATCGATGCGCTGGATGAGCAGATTCTCACCCTTCTGAATAAGCGGGCCAAGATCGTCATGCAGATCGGCCAGCTCAAGAAAGTCAATTTGTCCGATCTTCATGCCCCCGCGCGCGAGATGGAAATTTACGAACGGCTTTCGCGTTTGAACAAGGGCCCGTTTCCGAAGGAGGCCCTCCGCGCCGTCTATCGCGAGATCATCTCGGCCTCCCTGTCCCTTGAAGGCCCGCTCAAAGTCGCCTATCTCGGCCCGAAGGCGACCTTCACCCATCTCGCCAGCCAGCGACAGTTCGGCTTCTCGGCCTCGTATGTTCCGGTGAACAGTATCAAGGATGTCTTCAGCGAGGTGGAACGGGGCAGGGCCGATTACGGCGTCGTCCCCATCGAGAACTCGACCGAGGGGGTGGTGAATCACACGCTGGATATGTTCGTCGACTCGCCGTTGAAGATCGTGGGCGAGGTGATGCAGGAGGTGTCCCTCCATCTGATGAACAAGAGCGGCCAGATGGAGGATGTGAAGCATATCTATTCCCATCCACAGCCCTTCGCCCAATGCCGGGTATGGCTGGAAAATCACCTGCCCCATATCCCCACGACGGAGGTCTACAGCACCGCCCGGGCGGCCGAGCTCTGCAACGAAAACGCCTCCGCCGCGGCGATCGCCTCGGAGCTGGCGGCCCAGCTCTACGGTCTCCAGATCATTCAACGGCGGATCGAGGACAACATCAACAACTTTACGCGTTTTCTGGTGGTCTCGTCCAAGGGCCTCGGCCGGACCGGCCGCGACAAGACCTCGATCATGTTCACCATCCGGGACCGGGTCGGCGCGCTGCACGATATGCTACAGCCTTTCTCGCAGCACGGGATCAATCTGACCAAAATCGAATCCCGCCCGTCGAGAAAAAAGGCCTGGGAATATATTTTTTTTGTGGATCTCGAAGGACACCAGGACGACGAGCGGGTGAGACGGGCGCTGGAGCAGCTCAACGAGCAGTGTCTTTTCTTAAAAGTATTGGGGTCTTATCCTGCGGCCAAAGAAAAAGGGAATGAATAAAAATAACAAAGCCCAGCTCGCAAAGCGAGCGAGAGGGGGAGGCTCCAGAGGCTTTGCCGATGGAGGGGGCGACGTGAGCCCCTAAAAAATGATTGAAATCGGAAAACATATCGAAGGGATCGAGCCCTACAAGCCGGGCAAGCCGCTGGAGGAACTGGAACGCGAACTCGGAATCAAGGCTGCGATCAAGCTGGCCTCGAATGAAAACCCGCTCGGCCCGTCCAAGAAGGCCCTGGCGGTTTTGAAACGAGGATCCGCCGTTCTTCACCGTTATCCGGAAGGAAGCGGGCGGCGACTGCGGGAGGCGATCGCCCAGAAACACAAGCTCAAGCCCGGGCAAGTGATCCTCGGGAACGGCTCGGACGAGATCATGGATCTGGCGGCCAAGACTTTTTTGGAGCCGGGGGATGAAGCGATTCTCGGTGATCTGACATTCGCGATCTATCACATCAGCGTGACGGCCCATCACGGGATCAGTGTGCGGGTTCCGCTCCGGGACGGCACCTACGACCTGGAGGCGATGGCGCGCCGCTTGACGCCCCTCACCCGCCTGGTCTTCATCTGCAACCCGAACAACCCGACCGGGACCATGGTCAGCCGGCGGGGGTTGGATCGCTTGTTGAACCACCTTCCCCCGAATGTGCTTGTGATCATGGACGAGGCCTATGCCGAGTATGCCGACGACCCGGAATTTCCGAACACGGTCGAGGACGTGAGACGGGGCGCGCCGGTCCTGGTTCTCCGCACCTTCTCCAAGATGTACGGCCTGGCCGGTTTGCGGATCGGGTACGGTCTTTCGACGCCGGAGGTGATCGGGGCTATGAATCGCGTCCGGCTTCCGTTCAATACCAACAGCCTGGCCCAGTCGGCGGCCCTGGCGGCTTTATCGGACGAGACCCACGTCGCTCGAAGCCTTCGGGTCAACCGCGAGGGGAGGCGTTATCTCTCCGAATCGTTCAAGGCCCTTGATCTGAGATATTTGCCGAGTCAGGCCAACTTTGTCTATGTCGATACCGGCCGGGACGGCGGGACCGTGTATGAAAGGCTCCTGAGAAAAGGCGTGATCGTTCGCCATATCCAAGGGTCGTGGTTGCGGGTTTCGATCGGCCGGCCCGGGGAAAACCGGCGCTTTGTAAAAGCGCTTATGGAAGTCTTGAAAAGGAAGTAAACAGCCAGCGAGGATCGGGCCTGGCCCATCCGATTAAATTACTTTCCCGGCGAACAACGCGAGCGGGAGGGGGAAGACTTCGGCGAGCTCAGTCGAGCCGCTTTATCCGGCTCGGCCGGCCTGCACTCGGCAGTTTGCAGCCGATGTGTGGAGGGGGCGAAGCGGGCCCCCAACAAATAGAAAGGGTGCTGCATGATTATTGTCTTGAAACCGGACGTCACCGAAAAAGAAATCAACCATATCATCGATAAACTGAAAGAGTACGGACTCAAGCCCCACGTCTCCCGAGGCGAGGAGCGCGTGATCATCGGGGCGATCGGAGATGAGCGCCAGTTGGCCAGTCAGCCGCTGTCCATCTTCCCGGGCGTCGAGAAGGTGATGCCGATCCTGTCCCCTTACAAGCTGGTCAGCCGCGAATTTAAAAAAACCGATTCCATAGTGGAGGTGGCGAAGGGCGTCAAGATCGGCGGTAAAAAGGTTCATGTGATGGCCGGGCCCTGCGCCGTCGAAAAGCAGGATCTGCTGGTCCATATCGCCCAGGCGGTGAAGGAGGCCGGGGCGACGATCCTCCGCGGCGGCGCCTTCAAGCCGCGGACCTCCCCGTACAGCTTTCAGGGACTCGAGGAAAAAGGGCTGGAGTTTCTCGTGGAGGCCAAGAAAAAGACCGGGCTGCCGATCGTTACGGAGGTAGTGGACCCCCGCGACGTGGCGCTGGTGGCCGAGCATGCCGACATCCTCCAGATCGGCGCGCGAAACATGCAGAACTTCCGGCTGCTGACGGAGGTGGGGGCCTACGACAAGCCGGTCCTTTTGAAGCGGGGCCTATCGGCCACGATCAAGGAGTTCCTGCTCTCGGCCGAGTACGTCATGGCGCGGGGGAATCATAAGGTGATCCTATGCGAACGGGGAATACGGACGTTTGAGACCGCCACCCGAAACACGCTCGACCTGTCGGCCGTCCCGGTCATCAAGGGCATGAGCCACCTGCCGATCATCGTGGACCCCAGCCATGCGACCGGCCGCTGGGAGCTGGTCGTTCCCCTCGCGCGGGCCGCGGTGGCGGCCGGCGCGGACGGCATCATGGTGGAGGTCCATCAAAACCCGGAAGAGGCCCTCTGCGACGGCGAGGAGTCGATCAAGCCGAACAAGTTCAAGACCATGATGAGCGAGATCCGGAAGATTGCCGATGCGATTGGCCGCGAAGTCTAGGAAGGGCACGGCACGTCGTGCCCCCGCGATCCAGGCTCAAAAACGCCTGTTCCGAAAGATCGTCATCGTTGGGGTCGGTTTGATCGGCGGGTCCCTCGGGATGGCCGCCCGCAAAAAACGACTGGCGGATACGATCATCGGCGTGGGACCCCGCGCCGACGAGCTGAGACGGGCGGTCGCGCGGAAGGCGGTCGACCGCTACGAAGCGGATTTCCGGAATATTGAAAAGGCGGTTCATAGAGCGGATCTGGTGATCCTGGCCGCTCCGGTGGGACAACTGAAGGCCGTGTCCCGCGAGTTGGCCCCCTGCCTCTCGGAAGGGACCGTCGTCACGGATGTGGGAAGCGTCAAAGGCTACCTGGTCCGTCATCTGGAAGAGTTGTTTTCCAGCGGTCCGTCGAATCGGACCTCCTTCGTGGGGGGGCATCCGATCGCCGGTCGTGAGCGATCCGGGATCGAGGCGGCCTCGGCGAACCTGTTCACGGGGGCCCTTTGCATCCTGACGCCGACCGACCGAACCTCTCCCGAGGCCTTCAAAAAAGTTCAACGGTTCTGGGAGGCGATCGGGGTCAGGACCGTTTCGATGGATCCCGACACGCACGATCGGATCCTGGCCGTTGTGAGCCATCTGCCGCATCTGATCGCATACGCACTCGTCAACACCGCGCTCGAGCTTCAGTCCAAGAGCGGCGATCTTCTGTCCTATTCGGCGGGCGGGTTCCGGGATTTCACCCGGGTGGCCTCCAGTTCCCCCGAGATGTGGCGGGACATCTGCATGGCCAACCGGGAAAATCTTTTGGCCGTCATCGAGGCCTACGAGAAAACCCTGGACCGGTTCAAGCGGCTCCTGGTGGAAGGCCACGCGGAAGGACTGCAGCGCGAATTCGAACGGGCCCGAACGGCCAAGGAAAAATTAAATTGAAATGAAATCGATCGCGGTCAGGAAAAGCCGGGGGATTCATGGGACGATCACGGTGCCCGGGGATAAATCGATCACCCACCGGGCGATCATCCTGGGTTCCCTCGCTCGCGGGACGACGGTGGTCAAGGGCTACCTGCCTTCCGACGACTGTCTGCATACCGCTTCGGCCTTCCGTTCGATGGGTGTTTCCATCCAGGAAGGCCGAACGGCCAGCGGCCCCTTGCGGATCGAGGGGAAAGGGCTTCGCGGCCTATCCGAACCGTCGGGGGTGTTGGATTTGGGAAATTCCGGCACGGGGCTGAGGCTTTTGGCCGGCGTCCTGGCCGGCCAGGATTTTTTTTCGGTCCTGACCGGGGACGAATCGTTGCGGCGTCGACCCATGCGGCGGGTGGTCGATCCGCTCCGGCGGATGGGGGCCGAAATCGACGGTCGCGAAGGCGGGAACATGGCGCCCTTGGCCGTCCGTGGAAGGCGCCTGCAGGGCATCGCTTATGCGTTGCCGGTGGCCAGCGCGCAGGTCAAGTCCGCGCTGCTTCTGGCCGGATTGCTGGCCGAGGGCCGAACCGTCCTGGCCGAACCCCTGCCCTCTCGCGACCATACCGAGCGGATGTTCCGCGGGCTCGGGATTTCCGTCGAGGTCGAGGGCCTGGAGATTTCGCTGAAACCGCCGTCCGAATTCTCGGGCCGTGAAATCGAGGTTCCGGGGGATTTCTCTTCCGCCGCTTTTTTTATCGTGGCGGCCACGATCGTGAAGGATTCGGAGCTCATGATCCGCCATGTGGGCGTCAACCCGACCCGCACGGGTCTTTTGGAACTGCTCTCGGAAATGGGAGCCGAGATCCGTCTCGAGAACCTTCGCGAGGTCAATCATGAACCCGTCGCGGATCTGGCGGTGCGTTCGCGTCCGCTCAAGGGGATTTCGATTCGGCCCGAAAGCGTGCCGAAGACGATCGATGAATTCCCGATCCTGTGCGTCGCCGCGGCCGTGGCGGAGGGCGAGACCGTCGTGCAGGGGGCGGAGGAGCTTCGGGTGAAGGAATCGGACCGGATCCGGACCATCGCCCGCGAGCTTTCCAAACTGGGGGTCGACCTGAAGGAACGGCCGGATGGGCTGGTGATCCGCGGGGGCCGAAAGCTATCGGGGGCCCGGTGTCGGAGCGAGGACGATCACCGCATCGCGATGGCCCTGGCCATCGCCGGTCTGGTCGCCGAGGGCGAGACCGTGGTGGAAGGGGCCGAATGGATCGAGACCTCCTTTCCCGGTTTCCCGTCCCTCCTGAAATCCGTGACGGGATGACGGGGAGGCGGATGGCGGCCCGCGCGACAACCCCCCTAATCATTGCGATCGACGGTCCGGCCGGCTCGGGCAAGAGCAGCGCCGCCCGATTACTGGCAAAGACGCTGGGTTACCTTTATCTGGACACGGGCGCCCTCTACCGGGCGGTGGGATGGAAGGCGTTGAAGGAAGGGGTGAGCGTTCAGGACGAAGAGGCCCTCGAATCGTTATGCTCCCGGCTGGAATTGACGGTCCGGCCCGACGGCGAAGGGATGAGGGTTTATCTGGACGGACGCGACATCACGGGCGAGATCCGAACCCCGGACGTGAGCCGGGCCGCCGCAGCCGTGGCGGTCGTGGCGGCGGTTCGCCGTCGCTTGCTGGGTATCCAGCGTCGGATGGGGAGCGAAGTTGGCGCGCGCGGCGGGATTGTGGTGGAGGGGCGCGATATCGGAACGGTGGTGTTTCCGGAAGCGACGGTGAAATTCTTCTTGAACGCTTCTCCGGAGGTCCGCGTGAAGCGCCGGTATGAGGAACTCCGTCAGCAGGGAATGACGGTCGATCTGACCCAAACCCGGCAGGAGATCGACACTCGGGATCTGAAAGACTCCAGCCGGGAGCTCGCGCCGCTCAAGGTGGCGGAAGACGCGATCCGTATCGACTCGACCGGCCAGACACTGGAAGACGTGGTTTCGACGATGGCGGAGGCGATACAGCAGAAAACGGGCTTGCCCGTGAGGATCTCCCGCGGTCCGGTGGACCGGTGAGATGCTGTACGCGGTCTCCCATGCGATCGTGAAAACCATGGGCCGGCTCCTGTTGCGACTGCGTGTGGTCGGCGCGGAGCACGTCCCCCAGACCGGACCGGTCCTGTTCGCGCCGAATCATGTCAGCTATCTGGATATCCCGCTTCTCGGCGCCATGATCGACCGTCCGCTTCATTTCATGGGGAAGTCCAGCCTGTTTCGCGGCCGCTTCGTTGGAAGGCTGTATCGGAAACTGAACGGTTTCCCGATCGAAAAGGGGCATCGCTCCCGCATCGGACTGATGGAAGCCGTTCGACGGCTTAAGCAGGGCCATTGCGTGGTGATGTATCCGGAGGGCGGCCGGAGTATCGGTGGACGCCTCCAGAAACCGATGCCGGGGATCGGGATGATCGTGGCCAAGAGCGGTGCGAAGGTGATTCCGGTCTATGTGGCCGGAACCGACAAGGCGCTCCCCGTGGGCGCCTGGATGGTTCGACTCCATCCGGTGACGGTGTTCATCGGTGAACCGATTGATTTCACGGAGCAAATCCGGAAGGGGGACGGAAAGGAACTTTATCTTCAGATCAGCCGGACCGTGATGGAGCAGATCGTGAAATTGGAGGCTCAGGCCATGGGTGAACCGATACCGAAAATCGATTCCGTGCCGGATGCGACCGTGAAGGGTGAAAATAATTAAAATAGTGACAAATCATGAAGAAGTATAGTACAATGCGCTTTCAGTTTTTGTTAGGAAATTAATTACAATCCAATCGAACGGAAAGGGGATGAAGACAGCATGACGTTTTCGGAAGAAGCACCGACCACCAAGACCGCAGGGGCGCCGAACGAAGAGCTCCCGATGAATATGCACGCCCTCTATGAGGAATCGTTTAAAAATTTAAAGGAAGGAGGGGTCGTCGAGGGGACGGTGGTGGCCGTTCAACAGGCCGGCGTGGTGGTGGATATCGGCTACAAATCCGAAGGGCTGATCCCCGCCGGTGAATTCAGCTCGGCCGAGATCGCGGCCCTGAAGGTCGGGGAACGGATCCAGGTTTATCTGGAAGAGCGCGAGGACAACGAGGGGAACCTCATCCTTTCCAAGGAGAAGGCGGCCAAGATGAAGGTTTGGGAAGTCTTGGAGAAGTCCTTCGAGAAAGGAGAGGTCGTCGATGGCAAGATGGTCTCAAAAGTCAAGGGCGGGATGATGGTGGACATCGGGGTCAAGGCCTTTCTGCCGGGCTCGCAGATCGACCTGCATCCGGTGCGCGACCTGGACGCCCTGGTCGGCAAAACCTTTCCGATGAAGATTATCAAGATGAACCACCGCCGGGGAAACATCGTCGTCTCCCGTCGCGTGCTGTTGGAGGAGTCGCGGGACAAGAAACGCCGCGCCGCCATGGCGACGCTGGAGGACGGGCAGCTCATCGATGGAATGGTCAAGAACATTACGGAGTACGGGGCCTTCATCGATCTGGGCGGGATCGACGGTCTGCTCCACATCACGGATATGTCCTGGGGGCGGGTGAACCATCCTTCCGAGATCCTGTCGGTGGGCGACCGGATCGGCGTGGTCGTCCTGAAATATGACAAAGAAACCGGCCGCGTTTCCCTCGGACTCAAGCAATAGACGCCCGATCCCTGGGGACGGGTGGAGGAGAAATACCCCGTCGGGACCCGGCTCAAAGGGAAAATCGTGAGCATCACGGATTACGGCGCCTTCGTGGAGCTCGAGGCCGGCATCGAGGGCCTGGTTCATATCTCGGAGATGTCCTGGAGCCACGAGGTTCGCCATCCCTCCAAACTGGTTTCGGTCGGAGATCATGTGGAGGTGGTCGTCCTGATGGTGGACCGCGAGAATCGCAAGATCTCGCTGGGCATGAAGCAGGTGACGCCGAATCCGTGGAGCGCGGTCGAAGGCAAATATCCGGTCGGGAGCCGGATCACCGGCAAGATCAAGGGGCTGACCGACTTCGGGGCGTTTGTGGGACTGGAAGAAGGGATCGACGGTCTGATCCATATTTCGGACATGTCTTGGACCAAGCGCCTGACCCATCCCTCCGAGTTGTTTAAGAAAGGCCAGGCGGTCGAGGCGGTGGTTCTCAAAGTGGACAAGGAAAAGGAACGCCTCTCCCTCGGCTACAAGCAGCTTCAATCCGATCCGTGGGAAACCGGGATCGCCGAGAAATACCGGGTCGGCGACGTGGTGAAGTGCCGGGTCGTCAAGGTGACGGATTTCGGCGTCTTCGTCGAATTGGAGGACGGGGTGGAAGGGCTGATCCATGTCAGTGAAACGGGCATCGAGCCGTCCTCCCGGATCGGGGATGCCATGCAGGTAAACGATGTCATTCGCGCCCAGATCATCAAGATGGACATTCCGGAACGCAAGATCGCCTTGAGCGTCAAGGCCTACAAGAGCGAGCAGGAACGCGCCCAGAAAAAAGATAAGAAATAAGACGGGGCTGGAAAATGAAAAAGCATCCGCTGATGGTCGGCCTGATCCTGTTGGCCGTCCTGGCCGCCCTCTTCTTTATCATGACCTATTCCGCCGCCGTCATGCAGGCCGGCGGCGGCCTCCTCGGGGACCGGATCGCCCTGATCAAAATCGAAGGCGTCATCCTCGATTCCTCCGACACGATTGAAGAACTCCATCGCTACGATCAAAATTCCGGAATCAAGGCCATCATCCTCCGGATCGACAGTCCCGGGGGCGGGGTCGTTCCCTCCCAGGAAATCTACGAAGAAGTGAAAAAAATCCGCGAGGAGGGTCAAAAGAAAGTGGTGGTCTCGATGGGGACGGTGGCCGCCTCCGGCGGTTATTACATCGCCAGCGCCTCCAACCGGATCGTGGCCAGTCCGGGTACGCTGACCGGGAGCATCGGCGTGATCATGGAGCTGGCCAACGTGGAGGGCTTGTTCAAGAAGATCGGCGTTGAGAGCGTCGTGATCAAGAGCGGCCGGAACAAGGACATCGGCTCTCCCTTCCGCAAGATGCAGCCGGAGGAGCGGGCGATCCTGCAAAGTTTGATGGACGATGTCCACGACCAGTTCATCCAAGCGGTGGCCGAAGGGAGGGGGCTGGAGGAGGATCGGGTTCGCCGGATGGCCGACGGGCGCGTCTTCACCGGACGGGAGGCCAAGCAGCTCGGGCTGGTGGACGACATCGGCGATCTTCAGGACACGATCCGGCTTACGGCCGATCTGGTCGGAATCAAAGGGGAGCCCCGGATTGTGGAATCCCGAAAACGAACCTCGTTATTGGATCTGTTCCGGGACCAGTTCCTGGGCCGCTTGCCCAGCATGCAACTGCCCCAAACCGGCGTATCGTTGAAATACCTGATGGCGTTTTAATGGATCCTTGTCCAATTCCACTCACGAGGAGAGGAGAAATGACCAAAGCCCAGTTGATCGAAACGATGTCCCAGAAAGTGACCCACCTCACGAAACGTCAGACCGAGATGATCGTCAACACGATCTTCAACAGCATCCGGCAGTCGCTGGCCAACGGGGATAAAATCGAGATCCGCGGTTTCGGGAGCTTCAAACTCCGACAGCGGCGCATGCGGGAAGGGCGAAATCCCAAGACCGGCACGCAGGTCCACGTCCCGGCCAAGCGGGTGCCGTTCTTCAAGGCCGGAAAAGAATTAAAAGAGATCGTGAACAGTTAATCAAACCGGCAGGGAAGGGCGAGCGCTTTTTCAAGCCGACGGAGGTATTCCCGACGGGGAATCTCGACCGCGCCGAAGCGTTTTAGGTGCGGCGTCGTGAACTGGACATCGAATAACGCATAGCCCCGCTCCTTCAAGCGCCCGACCAGGAACGCGAGGGAGACTTTCGAGGCGTCGCGCACGATCGTGAACATCGATTCCCCCATGAACGCCCCGCCCAGACTCACGCCGTAAATTCCCCCCGCCAGTTTCCCTTCATAATAGGCCTCGATCGAATGGGCCTTTCCTAAGCGGTGCAAGGCCGAGTAGGCCGCCACGATCTCGTCGCTGATCCAGGTCTCCTCTCGATTCGCACAGCTTCGCATAACGCGTTCAAAATCGCGATCGACCGTGATCTCAAACTTTTTGCTTCGGATCGTCCGGGCCAGTCGGCGAGAAATATGAAACCGGTCCAGATCGATGATCGTACGCGGATCGGGGGAGTACCAGCGGATCCGCCCGCCCTCATCCGCCATCGGAAAGATGCCTTGGCGGTAGGCTTCTTCAAGCAGTTCGGGCGGAATGGTTTTCGACATCCCTTATGCCGCCTTCAGCGCGGCGATCAGATCGAGAATCGCCTTCTTCCCATCGGCAAAGTACATCAGGGTGTTGTCGGCGGCGAACAGGGGATTGGGAATCCCGGCGAAACCGGGGCTCAGGCTGCGTTTGATCACGACCACGGTCCGCGCCTTGTCCACGTTCAGGATCGGCATGCCGGCGATCGGGCTCGACGGATCGGTCCGCGCGACCGGGTTGACCACGTCATTGGCGCCGATCACCAGGGCGACGTCGGTCTGCTCGAACGCGGGATTGATCTCGTCCATCTCCTTGAGCTTGTCGTAGGGGATGTCGGCCTCGGCCAGCAGCACGTTCATATGGCCCGGCATCCGTCCCGCGACCGGATGGATCGCGAACGCCACCTCCGCGCCGCGACTCTCCAGCAGGTTGGCGAGGTCACGGACGGCATGCTGGGCCTGGGAGACGGCCATCCCGTATCCCGGAACGATCACCACGCGACGGGCGGTGTCCAGCAACATGGCGATCTCCTCGGCCGTGGCCGCCTTCACCTTGCCGCCGTAAACCTGGTCGGCCGTCGGACCCGCCGCCGGCGCGATTCCCACTCCGCCGAAAAGAACGTTGGTGAGCGAGCGGTTCATCGCCTTGCACATTAATATCGACAGCACGAAACCGGAGGCCCCGTCCAGCGTGCCGGCGATGATGAGAATGGCGTTCGAGATGACAAAGCCGGTGGCCGCGGCCGCCAGTCCGGCGTAGGAATTCAGCAGAGAGATCACCACCGGCATGTCCGCCGCGCCGATCGGAAGGACCAGGAGGATTCCGAACACGAGGGCCAGACCCACCAAGAGATAGAACAGGGGCGTGGCGGCCGGGACCGCGATGAGGAAGAACCAGAGCGCCGCCAGGAGGCCGAACAGCGCGACGTTCGATATATTTTGACCCCTGAAAGAGATCTGCGCGACGATCAGTTCCTGAAGCTTCGCAAAGGCCATCAGGCTCCCGGTGACCGTCAGGGCCCCCATCATCACTTCAAAACCGATCGCGGTCATCTTGATCGAGCCGAGTTCCGATCCGTGACGGTAATACTCGGAGATACCGACGAGGGTCACGGCCAAGGCCCCGAAGGCATGGGACAGTGCGGTTCGCTGCGGCATGGCGGTCATCGGCGTCCAGAGCGCGATTCCGATCCCGATTACGGAACCGATCGCCATTCCGGCGACGATCCACCGGAAGCTGATGATTTCGTGATGGAAGAGCGTTCCCACGATCGCCAGGGCCATGCCGAGCTCGGCCAGGAACATCCCGCGACGGGCGGTCCTCGCGGAATTCAGATCCTTTAGCCCCAGGATGAAGAGGACCGAAGCGACCAGATAGGCCCATTGGATGAAGCCGCCTTCGGTCATGGCCGTTTTTTATCCTTCTTGAACATCTTCAGCATCCGGTCGGTGATGAGAAATCCTCCCACGACATTGGTCATGGCCGAGACCACGGCGACGAATCCCAGGACGGTGCTCACGGCGCCGTAATCGCCCCCCGCCGTGACCAGCGCGCCCACCACCGAGATCGCCGAGATGGCGTTGGTGGCGGACATGAGCGGCGTGTGAAGCAGCGGAGGGACCCGCGATATCACTAAATAGCCCACAAAAGCGGCCAGCATGAAGATCGTGAGCAATGCGATCGAAATATCCATCAGGTATCCTTTCTATTATTAGGGGCTTGCGTCGCCCCCTCCATCCGCCTAAGGCAGAATGGAACCTCCCCCTCTCGCTCGCGTTGCTCGCTGGGTAACTATCCCCGAGGCGATGCGGCCGTCGGTCCCAATAGTTCCCGGATTCGCGGGTGCACGATCGTTCCGTCCCGGGCCACCAGAGTCTCGGAAACGATGGCATCCTGGGGATCGGGGCGAAGCTTTCCTTCCTTTACGATGTGGGTCAGAAACGTCGAGATGTTTTTAGCGTACAACTGGCTGGCATGATAGGGAACCGTCGCGGCCAGGCGGACCGGTCCGATAATCGTCACGCGGTGGGCCGTCAGGGTCCGGCCGGGCTGCGTCAGTTCGCAATTGCCGCCGTTCTCGGCGGCCAGATCGACGATCACCGAGCCGGCGGCCATGCCGGAAACCATTTCCCCCGTGACCAGCACCGGCGCGGGTTTTCCGGGAATCGCCGCGGTGCAGAGGACGACGTCGCTTCCGGCCACGACGCGGGCCATGGTCTCGCGCTGCCGGCGGTAAAACGATTCGTCCATGACCCTGGCGTAGCCGCCCCCGGACTCCGCGCCGGAGGTGTCCAGGGGCAAATCCACGAACTTCCCTCCCACGCTCTGAACCTGCTCTTTGACGGCGGGGCGGACATCGTAGGCCTGCACAACCGCGCCCAGCCGGCGTGCGGTCGCGATCGCCTGCAGTCCCGCCACCCCCGCTCCGATCACGAAGACGCGGGCCGGATTGACGGTTCCGGCGGCCGTCATCATCATCGGAAATATTCGGGGCAGCGTCTCGGCCGCTAGAAGCACCGCTTTGTATCCGGCGATGGTCGCCATCGAACTCAAAACGTCCATGCTCTGCGCCCGGGTGGTTCGTGGAAGGAGTTCCAGAGCGAACACGACGGCGCGCCGTTCGGCCAGATCTTTTACGGCCCGGGGGGAGGAAAGCGGATCCTGCAATCCTACCAGGATCTGATCGGGGCGCACCCGGTTAAGGTCGGCCCGGCCGGCCTCCGGGTTGGCCCCGAGGCCGAGGACCTGGAGGATGATATCGGCCGAGCGGAACAGGTCGTCGCGGCTCGCGGCGATCCGCGCACCTTTTTCTTGGTAAGTCCCGTCCGAAAAACCGGCCGCCTCGCCGGCCCCGGCTTCGATCAAGACCTGGAATCCGACTTGGACGAGAACGGGAACGACAGCCGGAACGAGTGCGACACGCCGCTCGCCCGGAAAGGTTTCTTTGGGAACTCCGACGATCATCGAGGGATTACTATACCAGTGCCGTGTCGCCGGGGTCAAACACGCCCAAGACTTTAATTTTTTTTGAGTTCTTCAAACCGCCCGCTGGAGGATAGGGGGTTCCGCCCGCCTTGACAGACGATAAATCTTTGTTACACTTAATAATGTCCTGCCACCATCCACAGCGTTGTATTAAATTAGCGCGGCCTCATTAGAGTATTTGTAAGTATTTGTATGTATATTTCCGGCTTGGGGATGGGTTTATGGCAGAGTCCTCTTTTAAAAATTTCTCTCCATGATGGAGTTGCCCGAGCATTTTCAATTCGACGCCGTCGCGCGCCGCGTGGACGTGCTGCCCGCCACAAACGCACTACGCGTGTTCCGGCTAACTTTACATCTGACGTGCGACTTGCGGGGCAGCTCAACCCGATCGACATTTCGCTCGCGGGCCGGGATCTTTAGGACAATCAGCATCCAGAATTCGGTGCGTTGGAAATTCCGCGTAGCGTTCATGGAAAGGTCGCATGGCCATTTTAGGTCGATTCATTCACCCATACCTCTCGCCTGAGCAAGTTAAATGCGGGTGGTCTTCCGGCCCGCGGGTCGGTTTTAGGTGGATCGTCGTGTTGTCGATAATCCTCGGCATCGGCATCGCGTCCGTTCGGGCCGAGACCTTGACCTCGACCGAGTACCAGGTGAAGGCGGCTTTCATCTACAATTTCTCAAAATTTGTGGAGTGGCCGACGGAAACATCGGAGGGTGATAAGCCTTTTGTCATCGGGGTACTCGGGCGGGATCCTTTCGATAAAGCGCTGGATGAGACCGTTTCGGGGAAGACCGTTCAGGAAAAGAGGATCGCGGTTAGGCGGTATTCGAAAATCGAAGACGCACTGGCATGCAACGTTCTATTTATCAGCGACTCGGAGAAAGACAATATGGCCAAGATCATCGAACGCCTCGACCATCTGCCGGTCCTGACCGTCAGCGATATCGGACAGTTTGCAGAACAGGGCGGCATGATTCAATTGATCGTTGATCGGAACCGGGTTCGATTTGCGGTCAACCGAACCGCGACCGACAAGGCGGGCTTGAAGCCGAGTTCTCAACTGTTGAAATTGGCCCGAATCGTAACGAGTCCGTAAGGATGAAGGAGTAATCTTGTTCACCGCGTTTCGAGATCTTCCTATCCGTCATAAAATGATGCGGATCAGCATGCTGGTCAGCACGTGCGCGCTGATGTTGGCCAGTCTGGGTTTCATCACGTATGAATTCGTAACCTATCGGAACGGCATGGTCCAGAACCTCTCATCCCAGGCGGAGATTATCGGCATCAATACCGTCTCTGCGTTGCTCTTTAATGATCCGAAGGCCGCGACGGAAACCATGACCGCGCTCCGGGTAAGATCCCGAATCGTGTCCGCCGCAATTTACACGGCTGAAGGCACATTGTTCGCCCGATATGTTCCGAGCGATGGCGTGACGGTTTTTCGGCTCCCGGAACGGATAACCGAGCAGGAGGCGAGTCACCGATTCCAAGGGGGTTCCTTGTTTGTATTGCAGCCGATCATATCGGACGGTCAGAAAATCGGCGCGGTCTATATTCAATCGGATCTCAAAGAGATGGAGGATCGTTTGAAGCGTTACGCGGCCATTGTCGCCGGCGTATTGGCGATTTCCCTGTTGACGGCTTATTGGATCTCGTCCAGGCTTCAAAGGAGAATCTCGGAACCCATCCTTCAACTGGCCCGAACGGCCCGGGCCGTTTCCGAGGAAAAAAATTATTCCGTTCGCGCCGTTGCGGACGGCCGGGATGAAGTCGGCCGGCTGGTTGAAACGTTTAATGAAATGCTCACCCAAATCCAGGTGCGGGAGGATGCATTGCAGAAGGCGCACGGTCAATTAGAACAAAAAGTGAATGAGCGGACGCGGGAATTGCAACAGGAAATTATCGAGCGGAAGCGGGGGGAAGAGGAGTTGAGGCGCGCCGAGGATTTCCTGAGCTCCATCATCGAAAACATTCCCAACATGATCTTCGTCAAGGAGGCGAAGGATCTCCGATTCATGCGATTTAACCGGGCGGGCGAAGATCTCCTGGGTTTTCCCCGCGCCGACCTGATGGGGAAGAACGACTATGATTTTTTCCCGAAAGAGCAGGCCGATTTTTTTGTGGAAAAGGACCGGCAGGTGCTTGAAGGCGGAAAGCTAGTCGATATTCCGGAAGAGCCGATCCAAACCCGTTACCACGGCACGCGAACCCTGCATACCAAGAAGATCCCGGTCTCCGATGCGGCGGGGAAACCGCTCTTTCTATTGGGCATCTCAGAGGATATCACGGAGCGAAAACTCGCCGAGACCAAGTTTCGGAGATTATTGGAAGCGGCGCCGGATGCGATCGTGATTGCCGATCGCGAAGGCCGGGTTGTCCTCGTAAATAATCGGACCGAAGATCTGTTCGGTTATAAGAGGGAGGAGTTGCTCAATCAGTCCATCGAGATATTGGTTCCTGAACGCTTCCGTAAAGCCCATGTCGGTCATCGGGCCGGGTATTTTACCGATCCCCGGGTGCGGGCCATGGGACTGGAGCTGTCCGGATTGCGAAAAGACGGCAGCGAGTTCCCGGTCGAGATCAGTCTCAGTCCCTTGGAGACGGAGAACGGCACGGTGGCGATCAGCGCGATCCGAGACATCACCGAGCGCAAGCGGGCCGAGGAAGAAAAAGCAAAACTCAGTATGCGGCTTGAAGCGGCCAACAAAGAGCTGGAGGCCTTCAGTTATTCCGTTTCGCATGACCTCCGCGCCCCCCTTCGCCACATCGACGGCTTCAGCCAGATCCTGCTCGAGGATTACACCGATAAATTGGACGAGGGGGGGCGGACATTCCTTCGGCAGGTGCGGGGGGCCAGCCAGCAGATGGCGCAGTTGATTGACGATCTGTTGAACCTGTCCCGCGTCACCCGGTCCGAGATGCGCCGGGAGACGGTCGATTTGAGCCGGATGGCCGAGGCGGTGACCGAGATGCTGCGAAAAGGGCACCCGGCTCGGGAAGTCGAAATTTCGATCGCGAAAGGGCTTGTGACCGATGGAGATGAGCGGCTTCTTCGGGTGGCATTGGACAACCTCATAGGCAATGCCTGGAAATACACGGGGAAACAGCCGCAGGCCCGTATCGAGTTTGGCCGGACGTCGCAAAACGGGAAGGCGGCCTATTTTGTCCGTGACAACGGGGCGGGTTTTGACATGGCCTATGTGCACAAGCTGTTCGGGGCATTCCAGCGCTTGCATTCAGTGTCGGAATTTCCGGGAACGGGGATAGGGCTGGCAACGGTGCAACGAATTGTCCATCGGCACGGGGGGCAGATCTGGGCCGAGGGCGCGGTTGAAAAAGGCGCGACGTTTTACTTTACGTTGTAGCCGGTATTCTCCGGCAAATCCATCAGGGGGGTGAAGAATGCAGAAAAAAGTCATCATGCTGGTCGAGGACAACCCAAACGACGAGGCCCTGACGCTCCGGGCCCTGAAGAAAAACAATATCGCGAACGAAGTGGTGGTGGCTCGCGACGGCGCCGAAGCCCTCGACCTTCTGCTGGGCCAGGAATCCCATGTCGGCCAGGACGACGGCCAGATTGTCTCCGTGGTTCTGCTCGACCTGAAACTGCCGAAAGTGGACGGACTGGAGGTTTTGAAAAAGCTTCGCGAAAACCCGAAGACGAAACTGTTGCCGATCGTCGTTTTGACTTCCTCCAAGGAAGAACAGGACATGCTCCAGAGCTACAGTCGGGGCGCCAACAGTTACATCCGCAAGCCGGTGGATTTTGCTCAGTTCATCGAAGCGGTGCGGCAGTTGGGGTTGTACTGGCTCGTCCTGAATGAAGTTCCGCCGCAGGAAAGGTAACCGGCCATGGCCATTCCGCTACGTGTTTTGATCGTCGAGGATTCGGTGAACGATACCGAGTTGCTGGTTCGGGAACTGCGACGCGGGGGTTACGAACCGGCCTATGAACGCGTGGAGACACCCGAAACCATGAGCGCTGCGCTCGACCGACAGGTGTGGGATATCGTCTTCGGAGATTACTCCATGCCGCACTTCAACGGCGTGGCGGCCTTGAAGTTATTGAGGGAGAGGGGGCTTGATTTGCCTTTCATTTTTGTGTCGGGGACGATTGGTGAAGATACTGCGGTGGCCTCGATGAAGGCCGGCGCAAACGACTACGTGATCAAGGGCAATCTCAAGCGGCTGCTTCCGGCGGTCGACCGGGAGCTGAAGGAGGCGGCGGTGCGGCGTGAGCATCGGCAGGCCGAAGAAACGATCCGCTACCTGGCCTATTACGATCCCCTCACCGGCCTTCCCAATCGGACCTCGCTTCTCGACCGGCTGCAGCGCACGATCACGGAAGGGTCGGCCTCAAAAAATCCGGTCGCCCTCCTCCTGATGGATCTGGACCACTTCAAAGAGGTGAACGACACCCTGGGGCATCATCGCGGCGATATTCTATTGCAGCAGGTCGGGTCACGACTGCAGGCCGCGTTGAGGCCGTCCGATCTCGTCGCACGCCTCGGAGGGGATGAGTTCGCGGTGATGCTGCCGTTGGCGGCCTCCCAGCATGCGGCCCAGGTGGCCCAAAAAATCCTGAACGTGTTGGAGCCGCCCTTTGTGATTGAAGATTTGCCCGTCGCGGTTGAAGCCGGCATCGGGATCGCGCTCTGCCCCGATCACGGGGCGGATCCGAACATCCTGATGCAGCGGGCCGATGTGGCGATGTACGCGGCCAAGGCGGCCGGCAGCGGCTACATTCTTTATGACACCCAACACGATCGGCACAGCCCCCGTCGACTATCGCTCATCGGCGAATTGCGTCAAGCCATCGATCGGGACCAGCTTTTTCTGCACTACCAACCGAAGATCGACCTGAGGACCCGCCGGGTCACCGGAGTCGAGGCGTTGGTGCGCTGGCGGCACCCCGAGCATGGGTTCATCCCGCCGGATCAATTCATCGAGCCGGCGGAGCGGACCGGGCTGATCAAGCCGCTGACGCTGTGGATCTTCAATACGGCGCAACGCCAGCAGGCGGCCTGGGAGCGTGACGGGATTAACCTCTTGATGTCGGTGAACTTATCGACTCGCAACCTTCATGATCCTCACTTTCCCGACCAGATCTCCGAGATCCTTCAGCCCACGCGCGGGAAGGCGGACCGGCTGGAATTGGAGATCACCGAAAGCGCCATCATGAACGACCCGGCCCGTGCGCTGGAAGCGATCACGAGGCTTCGGACGATGGGCATCCGGTTTGCGATTGACGATTTTGGAATCGGCTATTCCTCCCTGGCCTATCTCAAACGATTGCCGGTGGACGCGATCAAGATCGACAAATCGTTTGTCATCAACATGATCGAAAATCAGAACGATGCGGTCATCGTTCGATCCACGATCGACCTGGCCCACAATCTGGGTCTTCAGGTAATTGCGGAGGGCGTGGAGAACAAAGAGCTCTGGGATCGACTGGCGGCCCTGGGCTGTGACGCCGCGCAGGGTTATTACATGGCCAAGCCGATCCCCGCCGATGATTGCACCCGATGGTTGCGGGAGTCGCCGTGGGGTTTACGCCCGACCGCGTCTGGAGAGGTCGGATGATAAAAAATTCCGTAATCATCCGGGAGGCAGCCGCCGGTGCGAATTGGGGGACCGCCGTTTTTCTTTGTTGCGCCCTCGTCCTATCGATCGCGATCGATGTTTCCGCGGCCGGGGCGGAGGACGCCGCGAGCGAGCCGGTGTCTTCTGGGGACCTTTCCAACATGACCCTTGAAGAACTGGCCAATATCGAGATCACTTCGGTCTCAAAACGCCCGGAGCCCCTGAGCAGCGCAGCCGCATCGGTGGAAGTGATTACGGACTGGGACATTCGCCGCTCCGGCGCGTCGAGCATTCCGGAAGCGCTGCGGTTGGCCGACAATTTGGAAGTGGCGCAGAAAAATTCCCACGACTGGGGCATCAGCGCGCGCGGATTCAACACCGATCTGGCCAACAAACTGCTGGTCATGATGGACGGGCGAACCGTGTATACGCCGCTTTTTTCCGGCGTTTTCTGGGACCGTCAGGATTATTTGCTCGAAGACATCGATCGCATCGAAGTCATCAGCGGTCCCGGGGGAACGCTTTGGGGGGCCAACGCGGTCAATGGCGTGATTAACATTACCACCAAGAGCTCCAAAGACACGCAGGGGGCCTACCTGGAAGCCGGCGGGGGAACGCAGCTGGAGGGCTTTACCGGCGTGCGTTACGGCGGCACGCTGGCTCCCGATGTGTATTATCGAGTTTATGGCAAGTATTTCAATCGGGGCGATGAAGTCTTTGCCAATGGGGATAATGCCTCGGACTCGTGGCTGATGGGACAGAGCGGGTTCCGCATCGATTCCGAGTCTTCTCCGAACAATAACCTCACTCTGCAAGGTGATTATTACAGCGGCCAGGAAAACTTGGTGACGGGAGACCAAGCCGGGGTCAGCGGCGGAAATATTCTGGGCCGCTGGTCGCACGTTTTTTCGAACGATTCCGATATGAGCCTGCAATTGTACTACGATCGGACGCATCTTGCGGACCCGACCCCCCCCCTTGTGATTAATTCAACCCCGTTCGCGCCCGCCGGCCTCTTCCAGGACGACCTCGACACCGTCGACATCGATTTTCAGCACAATTTCCGATTGGGGCGACACCGGTTCGTGTGGGGTCTCGGTTACCGCTTTACCCATGATGTGGTTGGAAACTCGCCCGGACTGGCTTTTTTCCCGTCGGTTCTGGATCACAACCTATACAGCGGATTTGTGCAGGATGAAATTGCGCTTTTGGAGAAGCTGTCCTTCACGCTGGGGACGAAGATCGAACACAACGATTATACCGGATTGGAAGTGGAGCCCAACGTTCGGCTCGCTTGGACACCCACCGAGCAACAGACGATCTGGTCGGCCGTATCCCGCGCGGTTCGGACGCCCTCCCGCATTGACCGGGACCTATCCGAGCCCGCGCCGCCTTACCTCGTCCTTCTGGAGGGGGGGTCCGACTTCGATTCCGAAACGGTGATCGCATATGAACTGGGCTATCGGGCCCGACTGGGTCAGAAGGTTTCCGCCTCCATATCGACCTTCTACAACGATTACGATCAAATAAGAAGCACAAGCCTTACTCCCGTCACGATCCTGCCCTTTTTCTTCGAAAACAATCTCGAAGGCAAGACGTACGGAGGCGAGTTGAGCGCCAATTACCAGGTGCTTGATTGGTGGCGGTTGCACGGCGGTTACAATCTTCTCAAGGAGCACATTCGCGTCAAGCCGGGCGAGACGGACTTCAATAATGCGCTCAATGAAACGGGCGACCCTGAACACCAGTTCTCACTGCGTTCCTCCATGGATCTGCCACACAACGTGGAACTCGACGCCGGCCTGCGCTGGGTGGACGAATTGCACGTCAACAATGCCGGGGTGGCCGAAACCGTGCCGAGCTACCATGAATTGGACGTCCGCATCGGCTGGCGTCCGATCAGCAGCCTCGAACTCTCCGTCGTCGGACAAAACCTTCTGCACGACCATCATCCGGAATTTGGTCCTCCAAGCCCGACTCGGGTGGAAATTCAGCGCAGCGTCTACGGAAAGATTGCGTGGAGGTTTTAGGTGGATCGACCCTCTTGCCGCGCACGGCGGCACGCCTTTGCCTGGCGGCGAAATCGGCGGACCTTCTCGCCCTCTGCAAAACGCCGGGGGCGGCGTTCAGAAACGGTCAGGAAAAACAACCATGAGTAAATCCATTCGCGTATTAATCGTTGAAGATTCGGAAGAAGACGCGGGGTTGTTGGTTCATGAACTTCGGCGCGGCGGGTATGAACCGGTCTATCGGCGGGTGGACACCGAGCAGACCATGGGCGGGGCGCTCGCCGAACAGGCGTGGAATATCGTGATCAGTGATTATAACCTTCCGCAGTTCAGCGCACCGGCGGCCTTGAAGTTGTTGCAAGAAAGTGGGCTCGACCTGCCGTTCATCATCGTGTCCGGCGTGATCGGCGAGGATGTGGCGGTGGAGGCCATGAAAGCCGGCGCGCACGACTGCGTCATGAAATACAATCTGCAACGATTGCTGCCGGCGGTGGAACGGGAATTGCGGGAAGCGGAGATCCGTCGGACCCGCAGACAGGCGGAGGAAGAACTAAAATTCCGGAATGCCATTCTCTCGACCCAGCAGGAGACTTCACCGGATGCGATCTTGGTGGTGGACGAGGAGGCAAGAATCATTTCCTATAACAAGCAATTTGTCGACCTTTGGGGCATCCCCGAGGAGATGGTCCGGGCGGCAGTCGATGAGCCCGTGCTCCAGTCTGTCGTTCGTCAGATGAAGGATCCGGAAGCTTTTCTCGCGAGGGTCAGGTATCTGTACGAGCATAAGCAAGAAAGAAGTCATGAGGAGTTGTCGCTGGCGGATGGGCGGGTCGTCGACCGCCATTCCGCACCCATGTTCGGCGCGGATGACAGGTACTATGGCCGAGTTTGGTATTTCAGGGACATCACCGAGCGCCGGGCGGCGGAAGAAATGGCGCAGCGGGTGGCATATTATGACACGCTGACCGGTCTTCCAAACCGCAGCCTGCTCTACAATCGCTTGGTCAGCAGGATACGGACCGGCGCCGAAGGAAACAAACGGACAGCCCTTTTGGTCATGAACCTGAATCGTTTTAGAGAGATCAATGATACATTGGGACACGGCCGGGGCGACGAGATCATAAAACGGGTCGGTGAGAGGTTGCGAACCGCCATGTACGACCGTGACATCGTGGCGCGGCCGGGAGGGGACGAATTTACGGTTTTGATGATCGATCTGGCGGACTCGGGCGATATCGCCCTGGCGGTTCAAAAAATACTGAACGTGTTGGATCATCCATTTTTGATTGACAACATTCCGGTTCGGATCGAGGCGAGCATCGGGGTTGCGCTTTATCCCGATCACGGGGAGTCGGCCGAGGTTTTGTTTCGGCGGGCGGACGTTGCGATGCATGTCTCCAAGAAGACCGGCGCCTCCTACATCGTATACGACCCCGCCCGGGACAAACACAGCCCGCAGCGTCTTGGCCTGATGGGCGAGCTGCATTTCGCCATCGAGCATAACGAGCTTACTCTGTTCTACCAGCCCAAGATCGACATGAAGACCCGACACATCATGGGGGTCGAGGGCCTGGTCCGCTGGAACCATCCGCACCGGGGGATGATCCCGCCGGATCAGTTCATTCTGCCCGCGGAGCAGACCGGTCTGATCCATCCCCTCACCCGGTGGGTCGTGGCCGCCGGCATGCGACAGTGTAAAGCCTGGCGGGAGGCCGGAATGGAACTCACGGTTTCCGTCAATCTATCGGCGAGAAACCTGCTGGATCCGAAGCTGCCGACTCAGGTGGGCGAGCAACTTCGATCGACGGGGGTGAACCCCGACTGGATGCAATTTGAGATCACCGAGAGCGCCATCATGTCCGATCCCGTCCATGCCCTGGACGTGCTGATGAAGCTTCACGGGATGGGCATTCATTTTTCGATTGACGACTTCGGAATCGGCTACTCCTCGCTGGACTATCTTCAAAAGCTTCCGGTGGACACGATCAAGATCGACAAGTCCTTCATCGTTAACATGATCCGGAATCCGAATAATACCGTGATTGTCCGTTCCACGATCGATCTCGCGCACAACCTGGGTCTCCGGGCGGTCGCGGAGGGCCTGGAGAACAAGGACCTTTGGGACCGCCTGGAGACCTTGGGCTGTGATATCGCCCAGGGCTATTATATGTGCAAACCGATGCCTGCCGACGACCTCATGCGGTGGTTGCATGAATCGCCGTGGGGTTTATCCTCGACCTCCGTTAGCAATCCGTCCTAGCGCCATTCCGCCCGGAACTCGGCTGGCCTTCGCCTTGACAACGGCGGGCCACCCCTTTAATATGATGAGTGATTACTCACTCATCATCGGATCCGATTCCCATGGCCCGGCCATCCGTCAACTTATACGCGGGGGCCCGTGCGGAGAATAAAAATGCACGGTCCTCCGAGACCCCCCCGTCCCGCGCCCGCGCGGGGCGAGCCGGCCGCCCGCTTAACCGCAAGGATCTTATCCTCAAGGCCGCGATCAAGGTGTTCGCCCGCTACGGATTTTCCCGCGCCCGCACGGCCGTGATCGCGCGCGAGGCCCGCGTGGCCGAGGGCACGATCTACAACTACTTCAAGAGCAAAGACGATCTGATCCTCACCATTTTTGATCAGACCTGGCGGGACCTCCTCCGGGCCTTGCGGACGAAGCTCGACCCGATCGGGGACCCGATACAAAAATTGGCCGTGGTGCTGACGACGGTGCTGGATCTCTTCGAGGCCGATCCCATGCTGGCCGAGGTCTTCCTGGTGGAACTCCGCCAGAGCGGAAAATGTTTTTCCAACCGGCCGATGTCGGTGATCCTGGAATTTCTCGACCTGCTCGAGGCCGTCTTAAAAGAGGGAATCGACCGGGGGCTGATTCGAAGCGACATCAACGCCAAGATCGCGCGCGGCCTGCTGTTCGGCGCGGTCGAGAACATCGTTCTCGGCTGGCTCTTGCGCAAGACCCATCCGAACCTGTTCAAAAAAGAGAAACCCTATACCCTGGAAGAGGCGAAAGAGACCCTGATGAAATTGTTTGCGACCGGTTTCTTCGTAAAATAATCGGATCGTAGGGGCGTATCGCGATACGCCCCTACATAACGCACGGGGTATCACCCATGCCCTCGATCGCCCGAAAAAATCTTTTTCACGACCGGACCCGTTTCGCCATCACCCTCATCGGCATCACGTTCTCGGTCGTCCTGATCTTCACCACCGTCGGCGTGTATCTCGGCTTCATGCAGGACGCCTCGTTTATCGTGCAGTCGATCCCGGCCGAAATTTGGGTCACGTCAAAAAATCTTCAGAACTTCAATTTCGCCTGGCCGATCTCGGAGCGCAAGCTGGAGCAGGTCAAAGAGGTGAAGGGCGTGGCCGAGGTCGAAAAGATGATCCACTCCTGGGGGGTGATGAAGCTGTTCAGCGGCGGGACGGAGCAGGTCGAGATCCTCGGACTGGATCCCGAAGGACCCTTCGGCTTTCCCTGGCGTCTGGCGGAGGGCCGGCCGACGGACGTGAAGGGGGGCGAGTTCGTGATCGTGGATCAGTCCTCGGTCAAGCGCCTGGGCCGTCTCAAGGTGGGGGATGTCCGCGAGATCAACGATTACCGCGTCAAGGTGGTCGGGTTGACGCGGGGGCTCAAGTCGATCACGACCGCGCCCTACGTGATCACATCCTACGACACGGCCGCGCTGTTTAATCCTTACTTCCGTGAGCCGGTTTTCCTTCTGATCAAAACGGATCCCGGGCAATCGGTTGAGGAGGTCGCTCGGCGCATCCGGGAGCACGTTCAGAACGTGGATGTCTACACGCAGGCCGGGTTGAGCGCCAAGACCCGCCGGTACTGGACCGTCGCCACGGGCATGGGAATGGGGTTTCTGCTGACGGCCTTCGTGGGTTTCGTGGTCGGCATGGTGGTGGTCAGCCAGACAATCTATTCCTCCACCATCGAGCATATTCGGGAGTTCGGGACGCTCAAGGCCATCGGGGCGACGAACTGGACGATCTATAAAATTATTCTGGAGCAGGCGGCCGTGAATGCGGTCATCGGTTTTATCGTCGGTCTGGGGCTGGTGCTGCTGATCAAGAAGGGCTATGACGCGCTGGGGATCGCCATGCTGATTCCTCCGCCGTTGATGGGCGCCGTCTCGTTGCTCACGCTGGCGATGTGTCTTTCGGCCTCGATCGTGTCGATCCGGAAGGTGAGGACGCTCGATCCCGTGATGGTGTTCCGGGTATGAAGCGGCCGGCACGGCTCCGAACGGCGGCCTCGGCGCCGCTTTGGGGATACCCGACTTGGCGAAGGCTGCGACCCCGTGCTAACGGGGAAAATCTCGCGCCAAGATTCTTCGTGAAATTCAGCGGCCCAGCCTTAGTCGGGTCAAAGCAGCGCCGCGAAGCCGAGAGGAGACATGCCAGCCGCTTCTGGTGTAAAGGATGAGTTTGCAATGAGCCATTATGTATTGGAAGCCAAAGGGCTTCGCAAAGTCTACGAAGAAGGCCCCGTGACCGTGGAGGCGGTGCGCGACGTGTCGCTTCGGGTCAAGCCGGGGGAAAGCGTCGCAATCATGGGGCCGTCCGGGTCCGGCAAGACGACCCTGCTCTCGATGATCGGCTGCATCCTCCGGCCGACCCAAGGCGAGGTGATCATCGACGGACGTCCGGTGCGTTGGGAGGCGGACGACCTCTCGCGGGTCCGTCTGGAATCAATCGGGTTCGTGTTTCAAAGCTTCAATCTATTTTCGGCGCTGACCGCGCTGGAAAATGTTGAGGTGGCCCTCGACCTTCGGGGGCGCAGGGGACCGGAGGCGAGGCGACGGGCCCGGGAGATGATGGAGGCCGTCGGACTCGGCGACCGAGCGGATTTTCTCCCGCGCGATCTGAGCGGCGGGCAGAAACAGCGCGTCTCGATCGCGCGGGCGCTGGTGAACCGTCCGCCCCTGATCCTGGCGGACGAGCCGACCGGAAATTTGGATTCCAAAACGGGGCACGCCGTCATTGAATTGCTGCGGGACCTGGTGGTCAAGGAAAACCGGTCCGTCGTGGTCGTGACGCACGACACGCGGATGATGGATCTGGTTCACCATGTCTATCGATTGGAAGACGGAGTTCTGGTATCATGAAGCGCGCCAAGTGGATCGTCCTCCTGATTCTGGCCGCGGGTCTGGGCGTCATCGGCGTACGGATGCTTCGCGGGCCGGCCGACTCCGGGCCAACGGCGGCGGTGGTCTACGGCAACATCCTGGACCGCATCGCGGCCCGCGGGAGGGTCGAGGCCAAGACGACCGTGGATCTGGCCGGAAAGGTCGATGGGCGGATCCAATCCATCGCCGTGAAGGAAGGAGAGGAGGTCGCGAAGGATCAGGTCGTCATTACCATGGACGATGCGTACGCCAGGGCCGCCGTCGACCAGGGCCGCGCCGAACTCAAGGATGCGGAACTCACCTATTCACGCGCCCGGCGCCTTCTTCAGTCCAACGCCGCTTCAAAGGCGCAGTTTGATGACGCCGATGCGAAGCGGGACCTGGCCCGCGCCCGTCTCGAAATGGCCGAAGCGCTTTTAAAGGATATGCACATCGCCTCCCCCGTTTCGGGCCTGGTGATCGCGAAATACCGGGAGGCGGGCGAGTCGGTCAAGGCGGGCTTGCCCATCCTCACGATCGCGGATGTCTCGGCCATCCGGGTTCGGGCCGAGATCGACGAAGACGACGTGGGACATCTGGCCCTCGGCCAGGAGGCCTCGATCACCTCGGACGCCTATCCGGGCCGCGTCTTCACCGGGAAAGTGATCGAGATCGGGGAGCGCGTCGGCAAGCGGTCGATCAAGCTGGAGGACCCGTCACGGATCACCGACACCAAGGTCTTGGAGGCGAAAATCGAGCTGCCGCAATCGGCGAAGTCCGATCTGAAACAGGGGATGACCGTGGATGTCAAGATCGACGTCGTCCGGCGCGACCATGTCTTGAAGATCCCGCGTCGTGCGATTCAACAGGATGAGAACGGTTCCTTCGTGAGGGTGGTGAAGGACGATCGGGGCGGAGGCGGGCCCGATATTCGAAGGGTGGTTCCGGGGGCGATGGACCGATGGGACGCCGAAGTCCTACAGGGCCTGCGGGAAGGGGAAAAGGTGGTGATCCCATGAAGACGCTTTGGAGGAAGTTCCATGCGGTGGCGCAGGGCCGCACATCCCCGCGATCCGGGTTGATCCTTTGGGTCTTTATGCTGGGGGTCCTGTCCGGGGTGCCGTCGGCGCTCGCGCAGTCCACCGGACCGGAGGAGTCCCGGGCGATGGCGCTGGAGGATTTCAAGCGGCTGGCGCTGGAGCGGAACCTCGGGCTGAAATCCTCCGAGGCCGGCGTGTTGGGCGCGAAGGCCGAGGCCCGGGGCCGCTACGCCGATTTTTTCCCGAAACTGTCGGCCGAGGCCCGGTACAGCCGCGATGAGCACCTCCAGCGGGTTCAGGTTCCGACGGGGACCTTCAACGCATTCCCCCCGCTTCCGCCGTCGCAATCCGAGCTGGCCCTCGGCGATCTGACCAACTACGGTCTGCACCTGGCGCTCGAGCAGCCGTTGTTTACGGGCGGCGCGGTGTACTACAGTTATCAGGACGCGAAATTGGGATCGACCCTGGCGGACTTGCAGCATCAGCAGAACCTGCAGGATCTTCTCCTCGGGGTGGAGCTGGCCTATTGGGATATTCTGAAGACGGAGCGGCTTCAGGGGGTGGCCGAGCAACAGGTCCGCGATCTGACGGAGCATCTGCGCGTGGTGAAGGCGTCGTACGAGGCCGGCAGCGTTCCGTACAACGAGGTCCTGAAGACGACGGTCAACGAAGCCGAGGCCGAACAGAGGCTTCTGACGGCGAAGAACAACGCCGATCGCGCCAAGATGACGATGAACAATCTGCTTCGCCAGGAACTCACGACGCCGTTGACCTTGGCGTCCGGAGAGGATGAGCAGAAACCGGCCGAGTTGATCTCCTACGAGGAGGCCGTGACAATCGCGGTGGAGCTTCGCCCGGAACTCGCGGCCGGCCGGACCGAGGTCCAATCGATGGATGTCCGGCGGCGAATGGCACAAAGCCGTTATTATCCGACCTTGAGCGCGGTGGCGAGTTACGACCGGGCCAAGGAGACCACGAACGTGATTCCGGAAAACTGGGAGGTTTTGGGTGTTCTGCGCTGGAATTTATGGGAATGGGGGAAAACCGGGCAAGAGGTGGAGCGCGCCCGGCTGCGGCTGCGTCAGAGCGAGCTGGATCTTGAAGCGGTGAAGGACCGGATCGCCCTCGAGGTCCGCGGGGAGTACCTGGGCGCGGTCGAAGCGAAGGAGAAGATCGCCGTGGCCCGCACGGCGGTCGATCAGGCGCAGGAGAATTTTCGGATCACCGACGAGCGGTTCAAGGCGGGCGTGACCACGAACACCGAGGTCCTCGATGCCGAGAGTCTGTTGATCTCGGCCCAGGCGAACCTGACCAACGCGGTCTACGATTTCCGGTCGGCCAAGGCGCGATTGGACCGCGCCCTGGGGCGGCAGGTCCTTGCGGGGGGCGGGGGGGAGGAGAAACAACGATGACGAGGGTCCGGGCCGTCGCGATCTTGGTTGTCGCGGGCATGATCCTCGGGTCGTTCGCGGCGGTCCGGTATTTCGATCGCCCCCCGAACGGGGCTCGGATCGCGGCCAGCGGGACGATCGAGGCGACCGAGGTCGAGATCGCGCCGAAGGTCACCGGCCGGATCGAGCGGATCACGGTCGATGAAGGCGACCGGGTACAAAAAGACCAGCTCCTGGCCGTGATCGAGCGCCGCGAGCTGGAGGCCCGGGTTCGGGAGGCCGAGGCCCAACGGGTTGCGGCCCGTGCGAACCTTCAGAATCTGGAAGCCGGCTCGCGCGATCAGGAGATCAAAAAGGCCGAGGCCTCCCTGGAGGAAGCGCAGGCCAACATGGAAAAGTCCCAAGCCGACTGGGAGCGGCTCGACCGTCTTCATAAAGACAAGGTGGCCTCGGATCAGGAGTGGGAGCACGCCCGGACGGCCTCCGACGCGGCGGTGGCCAAGCACCGGGAGGCCAAGGAGCATCTCGACCTTCTGAAGGCCGGCACGCGGAGGCAGCTGATCGACGCGGCCCGCGGGGACCTCGATCGGGCCCAGGCCGGACTGGAGCTCGCCCAGGCGGAGCTCGATCAAACGCATCTTACGGCGCCGCTGACCGCGACCGTGCTGCTTAAAAACCGGGAGGCGGGCGAAGTCGCGACGGTGGGAATGCCCGTCGTGACGCTGGGGGATCTGGACCATCTTTGGGTGACGATCTACGTCAAGGAAACGGATCTCGGACGCGTAACGCTGGGCCAGAAGGCCCGCGTTTCCGTCGATACTTTCCCCGGAAAGAATTATCCCGGCAAGGTGACGTATATCTCGAACAAGGCCGAGTTCACGCCCAAGACGATCCAGACCAAGGAGGAGCGGGTCAAGCTGGTGTTCGAGGTGAAGGTCGCGGTCGAGAATCAGAACGGCGAACTGAAGCCCGGGATGCCGGCCGACGTGGAACTTGCTCCGTAATTGGATAAGCGGGTGGCCGAGGCGGGGCGCTCCACCGAGCGGAGCCCGGGTCCCTACGCCGGGCGGGGTGGCGAGCACGGTGGGGCTGCCGAAGGACAGGACCCCCTTACGAACCGAGCCCATTTAGGAGAGGTTGTCATGAACGCAATCGAAGCCGAACGCCTGGTGAAGCGGTTTGGAAGCGTCCCGGCCGTGGACGATGTCAGTTTTCAAATCCGCAAGGGCGAGATCTTCGGCTTCCTCGGGCCGAACGGGGCGGGCAAGTCCACGACGATCCGGATGCTCTGCGGGATCCTCCGGCCGACCTCGGGAGCCGCGACGATCCTGGGTTTCGACGTGAACCGGGAGAACGAGCGGATCAAACCGCTGGTCGGCTACATGTCCCAGAGTTTCGGCCTCTATTCGGATTTGACGGTGGAGGAGAACCTGTGGTTTTATTCGCGGCTGTATCTTGATTCCGGGACGGTCCGCGAAAAAACCCGGGAGGTGATCGCCTCGCTCGAATTCGAACCCTACCGAAAAACCCTGGCGGCTCAGCTCTCCGGCGGGTGGCGGCAGCGGCTGGCGCTCGGCTGCGCCATCGTCCATGATCCCGAAGTCGTTTTTCTGGACGAGCCCACGGCCGGGATCGATCCGGTTTCCCGGCGGACGATGTGGGACTACTTCTACGGCCTGGCCGAAAGGGGAAAGACGCTTTTCGTGACGACGCATTATATGGAGGAGGCCGAGCGCTGCCACCGGATCGGTTTCATCTGGAAGGGCCGGCTCGCGGCGCTGGACAGCCCTTATCGGATCCGGACCGAATTCCATGACCACGAAATAGTGACGGTCCGGACCGGGCGGATCAACGAGGCCTACCGCCTGATCCGTCGGGTTCCGGGCGTCATCGACGTCAATATCTATGGAGAGGATCTTCACGCGGCGGTGCCCCGCGCCGACGAGGCGATCCCTCCCCTCCGGGCCGCATTGGAGAAAGCGGGAATCCCGGTCGAACGCCTGGAGCGAATCCAGCCTTCGATCGAGGACGTGTTTGTCTCGTTGTCGAAAACCGTGTAGGGGCGTACGGCCGTACGCCCCTACGGAAAATGGGTAACAATGGGTCCCGTTTGGGCGATCATGGTCAAGGAATTCATCGAGATCCGGCGGGATCCGCGGACGCTGGGCCTGGTCGTCCTGATGCCCGTCCTGCTTCTGGTCCTGTTCGGGTTCGCGATCAACCTGGACATCAAGCAGATCCGGACGGCGGTTTGCGATCGGGACCGCACCCCCGAATCCCGCGCCCTGACCCGAGCCTTTTTAAGCTCCGGCTACTTCCAATCCGTCGATGCCGAGGCCTGCGGAAGACAGGCGGAGCTGCTGGATCGGGGGAGAGCCAGCGTCTATCTTGAAATCCCGCCCCGGTTCGGAGATCGCGTGAGTTCCGGAATTTCGGCTCCGATCCAGATCCTGCTCGACGGATCGGACAACAACACCGCCAGCGTGGCGGGAGGATACGTGGAGCAGGTGCTCCGCGCTTATTCCCCCGACCGGTTTGGGGGGACCGCCGTCCCCCGGGCCATCGAGGTCGAGAGCCGTGTCTGGTTCAATCCGGACATGAACAGCACCATCTTCATCACCCCCGGCATCGTCGGGTTGCTGATCATGATCATCGGCGTCGCCCTTCCGGCCATGGCCGTCGTGCGGGAGCGCGAGCTGGGCAACCTGGAGATTCTTCTGTCCAGCCCGGCCCGGCCCTGGGAGGTGATTCTCGGGAAGATGCTTCCGTACGGGATCATCAGCCTCGTCGTGATCTTCCTGACCGTGCTGACCGGGGCGGTCGTATTCGAGGTCCCGTTTCGCGGGAGCGCGATCCAGTTGTTCGGGCAGACGCTGGTCTTCCTCCTGGCCACGCTCGGTATGGGACTCCTGATTTCCACGATCGCCAAAACGCGGGCCGTGGCCTTTTTCATCAGTCTGCTCAGCACGCTCCTCCCGACCTTCATCCTCTCCGGGTTCATTTTCCCGGTCGAAAGCATGCCGTGGGCGCTTCAGGGGGTGAGCTTCCTGATTCCCTCGACGCATTTTCTGATCATCCTGCGCGCGATCCTGTTGAAGGGGGTCGGGCCCGAAGCGGTTTGGCCGCACACGCTGATTCTCCTGGGATTCGGCCTGACCGTGATCACGATCAGCATCCGCCGCGTTGCCGCGGGGAATGAGACCGGATGATCCAACGGATTCTCACCATGGCCTGGAAAGAGGCCAAGCAACTTCAGCGGGATCCACGGTTGTTCCCGATCCTGTTCATCGCGCCGATCCTCCAGTTGACCCTTCTCGGATATGGAGCGACCTTCGATATCAAGAACCTCCCGATCGCGGTCTGGGATCAAAGCCGGACGGCCGAAAGCCGGGCCTACATCCGGGCCTTCACGCCGACCGAGTACTTCGTCGTGAAGGAGCCCGTGAACAACTACCGCGAAGCGGCCGAGCGGATCGATCGCGGCCGGGCCGTCATCGTCCTCGTCCTCCCCACGGACTTCGGCCGGCGCCTCCGGGGGGGGCGGCCCGTCACGGTCCAGGCGATTCTGGACGGCAGCAACTCCAACACCGCGCTCATCGGTCTCAATTACATCAACCGGATTACGGAAGCTTTTTCCTCCAACATTGAGCTCACCCGTGTCCAGGCAAGCGAGGGACCGGCCCTGCCGGACCGGGAGCGGGGCGCGGGGGAATTGGAGAACCCTGTCGGCTCTATCCGCACGGGCCCCCGCATCTCGATAGACAACCGCCTGCGCGTGTGGTACAACCCGGAGCTGCTGAGCAAGAATTACATGATCCCGGGCGTCATCGCCGTCCTGCTCATCGTCATCACCAGCATGATGACCGCGCTGGGCATCGTAAAGGAAAAGGAGATCGGGACGCTCGAACAACTGGTCATCACGCCGCTTCGCCGGTCGGAGCTGATGATCGGAAAGCTTCTCCCGTTTGTGGCGATCGGGTTCATCGACATCGGCATCGTATTGTTATTCGGGATTTTCTGGTTTGACGTCCCGGTGCGGGGGAGCATCCCGCTATTGTTCGCGCTGGCGGCGGTCTATATCCTGACCACGCTGGGTCTGGGCCTGTTCGTCTCGACGATCTCCCGGACGCAAAACCAGGCCCAGCTGACCATCTTTTTCATCATGCTGCCGCTGATGATCCTCTCCGGTTTCGCCTTCCCGATCGCCAACATGCCGGTCTTTTTCCAGGATCTCTCTTATCTCTCCCCCGTGCGGTATTTTCTCGTCATCATCCGCGGTATTTTCTTAAAGGGCGAGGGGATCGATACCCTCTGGCCGCAGGTCGTCCCGCTGGCCGTCCTAGCCGTCGCGATCTTTTCCATGAGTGTCCTGCGGTTCCGGAGGACGCTGGGGTAGCCCGCCATGTCGCCCCGGGGTCCGCACTGCGAGCCCACTCCCCAACAGTAAAAAAGGGAATGCTTCAAATGACCGGGAGAAACGATTAATGGAGACGGGATTGACGAGCAAGCAGGCGAAGGAACGATTAGAGCGGTTCGGCCCGAACGAGGTGGCGGAGACCCGGCCTCGTCCGTGGCTGACATTTCTGAGCAAGTTCTGGGCGCCGGTCCCGTGGATGCTGGAAGCGGCCATCGTACTGCAACTCTTTCTGGACAAGCCCGATGAGGCGATCATCATCGCCCTCCTGTTGGTCTTCAACGCCGGGCTCAGCTTCGTTCACGAAAACCGCGCCAACAAGGCGCTGGCCCTGCTGCGCAATCGGCTCGCCGTCCGGGCGCGGGTGAGGCGTGACGACCGCTGGCAACGCATCCCCGCCAAGGAACTGGTGCCGGAGGACGTGGTGTATCTGCGCCTGGGCGATCTGGTGCCGGCGGACATCCGTTTGTCCGAGGGCGCCCTGCTGCTCGATCAATCGGCGCTGACCGGGGAGTCGCTCCCGGTCGAGGCCGGTCCCGGTGTGACCGCGTACGCGGGAGCGGTGATCAAGCGGGGAGAGGCGACCGGCAAGGTCGTCGCCACCGGGACTCAAACCTATTTCGGCAAGACCGCCGAACTGGTTCAAACCGCAAGAACCGTCAGCCACCTCGAAAGTCTGATCTTTACCATCGTCAAATACCTGATCGCCTTGGACTCGGTCCTTGTGGTCGCGCTGCTGATTTACTCCGTGGCGACGGGGATGCCCCTCTCGGACGTGGTACCCTTTGCCTTGATCCTCCTGGTCGCCTCGGTTCCGGCGGCGCTGCCGGCCACGTTTACTCTGGCCACCGCCCTGGGAGCACAGGAGTTGATTACGCGCGGCGTGCTGGTGACGCGGCTTTCGGCGATCGAAGAGGCCGCCGGGATGGACATCCTCTGTAGCGATAAGACCGGGACCCTGACCCGGAACCGGCTGCGCCTTGCGGCCCTGCGCCCGTATCCGCCGCATACCGAGGAGGAACTGCTGCGCCTGGCTTCGATGGCCTGTGACGACGCGGGCCAGGATCCGCTCGATCTCGCGATCCTCGCCGCCGCCCGGGAGCGCGACCCGCTTTTTTCCGCGGGTCGACGTGCGGAGTTTCTCCCCTTCGATCCGGAAACGCGGCGCACGGAGGCCGTCTTCGAACGGGACGGACAAAGGCTTCGAATTATCAAGGGGGCCCCGCGCGCGGTCGCCGCGCAGGTTCCATCGCCGCCCGAAATAAATTCGGAAGTGGAACGGCTGGCCGGGGAGGGCTACCGCGTTATGGCCGTGGCCGCCGGCGTCGACGGCGCCCTCCGATTCACGGGTCTGTTGGCCTTGGAGGATCCCCTGCGGGAGGACTCCGCATCTCTTGTCCACCGACTGCGGGAACAGGGGGTGCGCGTTTTGATGGTGACCGGCGACAACCTGGACACCGCCCGGGCCGTGGCTTCGCGGGTCGGCATCGGGAATCGCGCCTGCCCGGCGGAGGCCCTGCGCGCCGACGACGGCGTGCGGGTGCTGGATTACGATGTGTTTGCGCGCGTCTTTCCGGAGGACAAGTTCCGTCTCGTACGCGCCCTGCAACAGGCCGGCCATGTGACGGGCATGACCGGGGACGGGGTCAACGACGCGCCCGCCCTCAAGCAGGCCGAGGTGGGCGTGGCCGTCGCGGAGGCCACGGATGTGGCCAAGTCGGCCGCCGGTCTGGTGCTCACCCAGCCCGGGCTTTCCGAGGTGGTGGCGGCCGTGGAGACCAGCCGGCGCATCTACCAGCGCATGCTGACCTATACGCTGAACAAGATCGTCAAGACCCTGGAATTCGCGATTTTCCTGAGCCTGGGTGTGATGCTCACCGGCGTTCTGGTGATCACGCCCTTGCTAATGGTCCTGCTGCTCTTCACAAACGACTTCGTGACCATGGCCATCGCCGCCGATCGCGTGTCCTATTCCCCCGGACCGGACCGCTGGGACATTCCCACCTTGATGCTCACGGCCGGGACGCTGGCCGTGCCGGTTCTGATCCTTTCTTTCGCCGTGTTCTTCGCGGCGCGCGATTGGCTCCGCCTGCCTTTGCCGCAACTGCAAACCCTGATCTTCGTCATGCTGGTGTTTACCGGCCAGGGCATGGTGTACCTGGTGCGCGAGCGTCGCCGCTTCTGGCATTCGAGACCCGGATCCTGGCTCCTGCTGAGCACGTTTCTGGACATGATCCTTGTCGCTATTTTCGCCACGCGGGGCATTCTCATGGCTCCGATCCCGTCCGCCTTGGTCGCGGGCTTGCTGGCGCTGGTGGCCGGAATCTTGATCGGGGTGGATTTTTTGAAGGTGGGCGTCTTCCGATATTTCAAGATGCGCTGAAGACCCGCCCGGCGGCGCTTATTGGGTGCGGCCCTTGGGGGCGCCGGAGACGAGACCCTGCCGGTGGGCGTAGACCGCGGCCTGGAGGCGGTTGTTCACCTGGAGTTTTTTCAGAATATTTTTGAGATGAATCTTGACGGTGTGTTCGGAAATATTGAGCGCGTTGGCGATCTCCTTGTTGCTCGCGCCGTTCGACAAGGTCTGGAGGATTTCTTTTTCGCGGTTTGTGAGGAGCTGGTAATCGCCGGAGGCGTCCGCCTTGGAGGCCGGCCTGTTGGCGATCGACGAAAATTCCGTGAGGAGCTTCGAGGCCATGTTGTGCGGGATCACGGCCTCTCCCTTCATTAAAAGATCGATCGCTTTCAGCAAGTGGTCCGGCTCGACGCTTTTCAGAAGATAGCCGCGCGCGCCGGCCTTGATGGCCGAGAAAAGGTCCTCATCCTGTTCTGAAACGGTGAGCATGATGATCCGGGCTTCCGGGAGCTCCTGGCGGATCGCCCCGGTCGCCTCGATGCCGTTGCATCCGGGCATCTGCACGTCCATCAGGATGACGTCGGGGCGGAGTTGCCTGGCCAGCGCGATGCCTTCCCGGCCGTCTTTGGCCTCCCCCACCACCTCGATTCCGCTCTGCGCTTGAAGCAGATTGATGATCCCCTTGCGGAACAGCGTATGATCATCCACGACGAGTACTTTGACGGGAGGCATCGTCCTCTTTCCTTTGCGTTCTAGGGGGACGGAGCAGGGGGGATTTCGATCCGGATCGAAGTTCCCTGACCGACGACGGTGGCGATCCGCACCGTGCCGCGGAGGCAGGCGGCGCGTTCTTTCATGATCGAGAGGCCCATCCGTTGCCGGGCCGGATCTTCGACGGTTTTTGGGTCGAATCCGTCGCCGTCATCTTGAACCGTGATCCGGAGACCGAAGCCGCCGCCATGGACCGCGACGCTCACTTTTTTCGCGCGGGCATGCTTGCGGACATTGGACAGGGATTCCTGGATGATCCGGAAGATCTGGGTGTGGACGGAAGGCTCAAATTGGGACAGATCGGCATCGCTGAAGAAATCGGTCTGAATCCCCGTCCGCGAGCCGAATTCCAGGCAATACCTTCGAAGCGCGACCTCCAGCGTCTCGTTTTCTTTCATCGGAATTCGAAAGTCGATCAGCATGCTCCGAACGTCCTGATAGGTGTCCTGGATGACCTTGCGGATGTGATGGAAATCTTCCAGGACCGGGGTCTTCGGCTCGGATTGAATGCGGTCTTCGAGAAGCTTCGTCTGCATATTCAGATAGGCCAGCGACTGCGCGATGTTGTCGTGAAGCTCCTGGGCGATCAACCAGCGTTCTTCCAGAAGGGCCGACTCTTTGGTCTTGGAGGCCAGCTGCGAATTCTCGACCGCCACGCCGATATGATGGCTGATGGCGATCAGGAGCGGCCGGTCCGCGTGAGCGAAAGCCCGGGGTCGTTTGGAATAAAGGGTCAGGATCCCCAGTGTCTTCTCCCGCGCGCGAAGCGGAACGCTGATCATCGATCCGAAGCGTTCATCGCGGCAGGCCGAGCGGATCAGCCGTTCGTCCTTGGAGAGGTCGTCGGAAACTACGACCTCCCCCAGCCGGATGGCCAGGCCGCAGAGGCAGGCCCCCATGGGGATCCGTTGCTCGGTGTAAATGAAGGACTGGGTGACGCCGCGACTTGCACACAGGATCAGGTCCCCGCTGGCGGAGTCCAGTAGGTGAATCGAGCCGATGTCGGCCTCGGTCAACGTGAGGAGCCGTTCCAGCGTGGCACCGAGCGCGGCCGTGAGATGCGGGGACTGGCTGATCGTGGCCGAGATCGTGTTTAAGACGTCGATCTTTTCGTACGGATCAACGGGAACCATTGGGGGGATGGACGGGGGAGTCGTCGGCTTCGAGCCGGCCTTGAAATGCTGGTTTTCCTTACGGTGACTCTGGTGCTGCGGTTTGTCCATTGCGCATAACCCCGGTGCCTATCTTACTCCCATTTCCTGCAAAAGCAAAGCGGTATTTAGGATGATCTTTTTTCCGGTTCCCGCCGCCTGAAGAACGGTTCGAGAAAGTCGATCGGGACCGGGAAGATCGTCGTGGAATTTTTTTCGGCCGCGATCTCGGTCAGCGTCTGCAGGTAGCGCAACTGGAGGGTGGTGGGGTTCCGGCTGATGATCTCCCCCGCCTGGGTCAGTTTCTCGGCGGCCTGATATTCTCCCTCCGCGTGGATCACCTTCGCCCGTCTTTCCCGTTCGGCCTCGGCCTGTTTGGCGATGGCGCGGACCATTTCCTGGGGGAGGTCCACGTTCTTCACCTCGACGGCCGAGACCTTGATTCCCCAGGGTTCGGTCTGCTGGTCGATGATCTGCTGGAGTTTCGAATTGATCTCCTCCCGCTTGGACAGCAGGTCGTCCAACTGGCCCTGGCCGAGGACGCTGCGCAGCGTGGTCTGCGAAAGCTGGGACGTGGCATAGAGATAGTCCTCGACCTGGATGATCGCTCTTTGAGGGTCGATCACACGGAAATAGATGATGGCGTTGACTTTCACCGATACGTTATCCCGCGTGATTACGTCCTGGGGCGGTACGTCCATCACGATCGTCCGCAGGCTCACCTTCGCCATGCTCTGGAGGCCGGGGATGACAATGATCAGGCCGGGCCCCTTTACCTTCTGAAAGCGTCCCAGGAAAAAGATCACGCCGCGCTCGTACTCCCTGAGGATCTTGAGGGAGATGAACAGGAATAGGAGAACGATCAGGATAAGGCCCGGAAGACTGACGAGTAACTGAATCATGATTGACCCCCGCTCTATTTTTTCGACCGTTTGATAAACAGTTTTAGTCCCTCGATGCCGGTCACTTCGACCGTCTCGCCCTCATGGATCGGTTCGGAGCTGACGGCGTCCCAATACTCTCCCTGGATCAGGATTTGACCCCGGGGGTTGATCTCGGTCCGGGCGGTTCCCGAAGCGCCGATGAAGACCTCGATGCCGGCGACCGATTTTTGATGACGGGTCTTCCAGGCCATTCCGACCACCCCCAAAAAGAATCCGGCCGTCACGACGGCCGTCGGGAAAATCACCCACAAGGAAATCTGCATGAACGGCAGGTCGGTCTTGACCAGCATCAACGAGCCCAGAACCATCGAGATCACCCCGCCCACGGTCAGCAGCCCGTAGCTAGGCACTTTGATCTCGGCGATGAACATCACGATGGCCAGAAGGATCAGAAGCAGGCCGGCGTAATTGATCGAGAGGGTCTGGAAGGAATAGAAGGCCAGGACGATGCAAATCGCGCCGACCACGCCGGGCAGGATCGCGCCCGGGTTCGACAGCTCGAAGATCAGTCCGTAAATGCCCAGAAGCATCAGGATGTAGGCGATGTTGGGATCGCTCAACGCGTTTAAGATTCTCATCCGGCCGCTCATTCCGACCGTCTTGACCGCGGCCGATTTGGTCTTAAGGATGCGCGGGCCCGCGGCCGTTTGAACCGTTCGGCCGTCCACGGCGGCCAGCAGGGCCGGCAGGTCCGGCGCGATCAGGTCGACGATCTTGAGCTTCAGGGCCTCGGTCTCGGTGGCCGAGACGCTCTGGCGCACGGCGTCCTCGGCCCACTGGACGTTGCGGCCGTGCTTCTCGGCGATCGACTTGATATAGGCGGCCGCGTCGTTCTCGACCTTCTTTTTCATCTCTTTGTCCATCTCTCCGCCGCCCATCGAAACGGGATGGGCCGCACCGATGTTCGTCCCCGGGGCCATGGCCGCGATGTGGGCCGCGAGCGTGATGAAGACCCCGGCCGAGGCCGCGCGGGCGCCGGTGGGCGAGACATACACGATGATCGGCACCTCGGAAGCGCTCATCTCCTTGACGATCGTGCGCATCGAAGTGTCGAGGCCTCCCGGCGTGTCGAGCTGGATCACCAGCGCCTGGGCATGATCCTGCGCGGCGTCCGCGATGGCCTGGGTCAGGTATTCGGCCGAGACCGGATTGATCACGCCGTCGTACACGGCCACGGTCACCGCGGCCGGTTCGGCGGCCGGAGCGGGACGGGACTGAGGGAACGAATCGGCGGCGGGGAGAATCGTGGTAATTAGGACGGGCAAAAACGCGAATACCGGCGTCAAGACGACCGATCGGATCCATCGGGATAGGGCCATCGCTCACCCTCGAAGAAGTGAGCGAGTATCATATTCTTTTCCCAAGCGGACTGTCAAGAAACGGGCGGCGGGGGTCCGGAGGGCGACGTCTCGCCGAGCGGGAGGCGGTAGCCCATCACCGTCAGGTCCTTGGAGGGATGAAAATCGAGCCCGGGCGCGCGCACGAATCCCATCCCCTCGTACATGCGCCTGCCGACTTCCATGAAATCGCTCGTGTGCAAGGTCAGGGCCGCGGCGCCGGAGCGGCGGGCCCGCCGGATGCATTCGCGCAGCAGCGCCTTACCGATACCGCGGCCCCGCGCGGCCCGCGCGACGGCGAGCAGGCGGGCTTCCGGGTGCTCGATCGTGACCCGGGAGCCGTCCGGGCGGGGAAAAACCGTTCCGGGCGGGTATAACATAACGGCGCCCACGACGGCGCCATCTTGTTCGGCCACGATCCGCTCGGCGGACGTCGGGTCGGCGAGCGCGTTTAAGATTCCCTGGCGGTACCCTTCCCAGTGCGCGTGCATGCGGGCCGCGTACTCCTGGAAGGCGGCCAGCGTCACGGTCCGGATCGCTTCGCGATCGCTCTCGCGCGCGTCGCGAAGTGAAAAGTCCTTCCCCATTTTATTCTCACGATTCGAGTTATCATATCTCATGTCACAGGCGGGAAACAATCTTTCCCCCGATCCTCCAATGCCCATAACATACAGTTGAAAGAAATCCGGCAAGAGAGTAAATTACGATCCTGCGCGGATGATCGGCGCTCGACAGTCCAATCGAACCGCGATGGCGTCGGGCCTTTTGGCGCATGGGATCCAAACAGGGGCTCAATTAAAACCAAAAAGGGAGAGTTTGTGCCATGGCAAAATATCTCATCGAGGTTCCGCACGAGGCCGAGCCGGTGGCTTGCGCCAAGGCCGTCAAGGTCTTGCTCGAAACGGGCTCTCATTTTCTGACGAATGCGGATTGGGGATGCTGGGACGGGGAACATAAGGCCTGGATCACTTTGGAGATGGGAAGCAAAGATGAGGCCCGGTCGATCTTGCCCGTGGCTTACCGATCCCAGGCGAAGATCGTGCAACTCAACAAGTTTACCCTCCAAGAGATCGACGAGTTCCTCAGCCATCATCGGCGATGACGGCGGCGGTCACCCGGGAACCTGTTTCCGGGCCGCCATTCCGCTTTGGCCCGGGCTCCGGACCGGGTCTTTTCTGACCGGAACGGCCTCTCGATTCCGGATCTTTTGACGGTGCCGGAGGATGACCGGATCGACGATATCCCCGCAATAGATGCACCGCCAGCCTTCGTAGGCCCAGGACGTCCCCTCGGCCGCCCCGCTGACGAACGCCTCGTAATTCATCATCCCGCTGCATTTCAGGCAGTTCATGTTCTCCCCTCCGTTTCATTAATTTCACACGGCGAATATACGGAGGTCAGGTTACGTCCAGTTCAATGTCGGGTTAATTTGCGTAAAAATCCTCGGCGCGGGCCTGTGAGGTCCGCGCCGCTTCCTAACGGAATTTGGGATGCGATGAGGATTAATGGGTAGGTCGGGCGGAAAAGAGGGGGTATCCCACCCTGTCCCTTTATAAAGTAGGTTTTCATCTTAGAGAGGCACAAGGGAACATTAAAATAGCGTGGAAGGAGGTGGGACCACGGCCGGTTCGATGCAGTCGGGCGAATCGTGTTTCGGACTGTTGACCAACTTAGACACCGCGTAGGCTTCCATCTCGTTTGACGAATAGGGCGCTAAAATCTTTTCCAAATGCTTGACGTCGGCCTGCGGGTCGAGCCAGGCTTCTTCATCCTCCGGTTTCATGATCACGGGGATCCGGTTATGTATCGGTTGCAGGATTTCATTCGGCTCGGTCGTAATGATCGTAAAGGTCCGAAACTCTTTTTCCTGCCGGTCCTTCCATGTTTCCCATAGCCCGGCGAAGGTGAACGGCTCCTTTGATTTGAGCCGGATTCGCATGGGGGTCTTCGTTCGGCCGTCCGATTCCAAACGCCATTCATAAAACCCGTCGGCCGGAATGAGGCATCTTCTTTTTTTAAA
This sequence comes from Nitrospiria bacterium, assembly GCA_035498035.1. Lineage (NCBI taxonomy): Bacteria > Pseudomonadati > Nitrospirota > Nitrospiria > Nitrospiria bacterium. The sequence continues at coordinate 59,477 of DATKAN010000025.1, read as the reverse complement.
TGCATTTCTGAAACTGGGTTTCTCGGCGACCGACTCGGCGCGGGCATTGATCAACTTATAGCCGATGGACGGATCCTTGGCCCAGGAGGGGATGAGCCCCCAGCGGAAGACTTGAACCGATCTTCCCTCTTCGTTCAGGATGACGGGCGCGTTCTGGGAGGGCGCGATATTATACCGCGGGTGGAAGTCTCTCATCGGGGACTTGATCAACAGGCGTTTCAGGATCAGGATGATCTCTTCCGTAAGGGTGTATCTCGCGCACATAGGGCTTCATCATAGCCCTCGCCCGGGCGGTGAATCAAGTCACTGTCTGGATATTTATCGGGTCAATTGCTCCAGCCTTTTAAGATCGTAGCCAAACAGGGCGAGGAGGCTTTCACCGCTTTTTAAAAGCAGCTCGCTGTACTTTTCGACGTCATAGGCATGATCCGCCGTGAGGGTCGCATAGGCCCGGGCCCGGCCGGCCGGATCTTTATCCGCGTCATGGGTGATGACGTACTGAATCGCTTCCCCCGGCGCGAGTTTGACCCCGCGGGCCAACAGTTCATGGGAAACCACGGCCGAAAGCGTCGCCTTCTTGTATTCCCGGGGGTCCTGGGAAAGAGTTCGCGTGATGACCAGCTCTCTTAGATTGACCTGTCCTTCAACGAGTCGCCGACGGTATTCGGCCAGGATTTTGACGACCTCAGGAATTTGTGCCTCATATTCTTTAAGATCCTGGGCCTGATTTAAAACCTCGATCATACGGGTTTGAGCTTCTTTGACCAGGGAAGGCGTGTCGGTGCGGCGCACTTCCAGGCCCCGTATCTTCATCGCTCCGGTACGAAAGACGCCCAAAAACCGGTTCGGAACCGAAAGGCTCGGCCGCGTCTTCGAGGGAAGGAACCCGATCCAACGATAAATCCCTTCCAGGTTGATCGGAAGGCCGGTTCCCTGAGTGATCGCATCCGCAAGCTTCCGATAGTCGGGCTCCGTCGCACCGGCCTTCTTGACCCAGACGGAATCCACGATGGCATGGAGGAGTTGATAGCCACGGCCTTCCGCAATCTCCTTGGCTTGAAGAAGCGTCTCACGACTGTAAGCCGTCACGCACTCATGCGCTTCGATGCGCCCGAAACGGGCATTCTTGTAACCCAGATAACCGAAGGAGACCACGAGCAGCCATTTCAGCGCGTTCTGGCGCTGATCGTAACGTTCACGCCGTTTCGGATCGGTCGTGGATTTGAGTCGTTGTTTATACTGCGCTCGCTTGGCAAGAAGCGGCTCGAGGGTTTCCGGGACAAGTCCCTTTCGTTTTGTGCAGATCGTATAGCCCGTTTCCGGAACGCGATTTCCGGGGCAGCAGGAACAGCCGACCGTTTCGGGCGAGATGTTGAACCGGGCCATGATGGCGGGATACATCGAGGCGAAATCAAGCTCGGCGACCTCTTCCTGAAAACCCACCGGCGGAAGAAAGACCATGCCGCCTTTATCGATCGTGAGCAGCTCGAAGCCGGACTTGAACTCCTCCGGCTCGCTCTTTCGCCACGGAATGAGGATTCCCGCCCGGTAAGCCGTCTCAAGCTGCATGGAGGTGATCCCCGTTCCGGTCGAGGTCCGGGCCATATGCTGAATCGGGAGCTTTGTGACCCGGGCCTGTTCAAACAGTCCTTCGAGACCCGCCTCGTTGAGAATGAACGAATTCTGCCGGTCGATGTGCCAACGGCCGAAGAAGGTCTGCGCCCCGGCGCTGTGGACCATCCGTCCATAGGAGGCATAGGAACGCATCTTTTTCCCGGCGATCGCCATGCGCCTGTCGCGATTGAAGGCGACCGGAATCCTGCATCGCTCCGAAAGCATTTGAACATGCGGGATGATGAAGGAGTCTCCCCAATCGGTGAAAATCAGGTCCGGATCGTTTTTACGGAGGTGATTGTTGAGCCCGGTCAACACCTCGGCCGGATCATCCCCTTCAAGCACACACCGGCCATGGTCATCCCGGATCTCAAGCTTCCCTTGACCTCCGTGATTTGGATTGATGAGGTCCCCTTCCAACCGCAGATGCATGGAGCGGAGCGGGGGAAGGGAATAATCCGGATCCCAGGGCGAATCGAGCGCTTGGATGGTTTGGATCGTTTCCGTTTCGGTGCGATCCACGGAACACAAGGCCAAAGGGAATAGGTTTCGTTCATAGAAATAGAGCTGAGAGAGGTCGATGTCACAATTATAGAATTGCAGTCGGTCGCCGATACGGACGAGCCTCTTTACGATGCCGACGTATTCCGTGGGATCGTGGACTGTAACCTGCACCACCGGGATCGCCCGGCCGCTGAAGAACTCGCTGCGCTCGACGTGCCGGGCCGTGACGGGAGTCTTTTCGCGTGACAGATGAAGAACGGCGTTTCTTGATTCAATCGACGGACCCTCGAAATAAAAGGAAGGATGAAACGGATCGGTCAGCCGGAGCCGACGTCCGTCCTCCGCGATGATCCAGAGGACCATGCCTTCAGCGGCAGGGTAGACGTCGAACAACCAGCCCCTAAGCCTGCGCCTTGAATCCGGTTTCGAGTTCATGGAGCCGTTTCTCCAAAGCCAGACGCGCTTTGCGTTCCTCGAGCAGCATCGAAAGGAGCATGGCCGAGAAGGGATCGGTCGGCGCGAGATAAGCCCCGGCCTGCGCATGATAGCGCGCATCGGCAAAAAGCAACTCGATAATCGCCTGATCCTCTTTGCGCAGGGCCCGTTTAAATTTTCCCCATTCCTCCAGGGCCTGATTGACCTGCATCGTGAAGGTGGCCAGCGTCCGGCCCATGAATCACCTCGAAGAAGATCGCTTGATCGAGAACGGCATCAAAGGAAGGACCCAGTGCTTATCTCGTGCGGTTTGGGCGTCGTCGATCAGCAGGTATCGATCCTTCTCATGGACCAACGCAAAAATCCGGTTCGCGGATTTGATTACGAAGGGCGCGAGGTTTTTCCTCTGCGCTGTCGGCGCAGGCGGGTCGGGGGCCAGAAGGATCAGTCGGCAGCCTTGATGCGCCAAGGCGCGGAGCTTTTCCGTCGTCTTGCGAAGGATGCGCGTCGCTTCCCACGCCGGAACTTCCTCGTCATAGAACGTGTCCAGCAATCCGGAGACGAAGCAAAGACGGCTTTTGTATTTTTGGAGCGCTTTCTCCAAGCGCTCGCAAATGACGGCCTCCAACTGGTGCGCGGTGAAGGCCCGTGATAGATGGAGACGGTCCAGGAGCCGCCGGCGATTCGTTTTAGGACCGTCCGTGAGCTTCAGGATCAGCGGGAGGTCTATGATGTTGGCCCCGTCGACCAGGACGACCGACTCGTCCTGAAGCAGTCGCCAGGCCATCAAATAATGGCCGAGCGCGAACACCCCGCGATGTCCGATGAACCCGATGATCCGGCCCTGATCCCGCGCCACGGCTTCCAAGGCGGCCGGCGTGACGATCTTCTGCCAGGAAAGATCGGTCGCTTCGATTTCGAACAACGACGATTGAGAAGAAGGATCGGCCATCGAGTAGGGTCCTTGCCCTTTCAATTGTGAAGCGCGTTAGAGACTTTGCGTTGTGCGTCCTTGGGCCATCAGTACGGCTGCGTGTTGATCGGCTTTGGGTTCGAAGACCGGGCAGAGGTCGTGATCCTGGTTTTCCCAGAGCGTTCCATCCACCGGCGATTCTCCCTGATCGATGAGCCGACAGCGGTTTGTCATCTTTCCCAGATCCAGATCTCGCACATGAACGCAGTCGGGGCATCTCCAGTAAAAATAATTTTGCTCAGCCATCGAAGCTCTCCTCTTGACTAATTGAGATTGGGAAACCGGACCACGCCCAGGACCTTGCCGAGGATACGAAGGGCGTCTTTTGGGGTGAATGTCATGGGTTGATGCGCGGGGTTCTCGGGTTGCAGAACGATCTTGTCGCCGCGGCGGAAGACGCGCTTCACGGTGGCCTCGTCCTCCGCCAGGACCACCGCGATCTCCCCGTTCTCGGCCTGGGCCTGCGCTTTCACCAGCACGTAATCGCCGTCTAAAATTCCGGCTCCGATCATGCTGTCGCCCTTGATCTTCAAAAGGAAGACCGGACCCCCGCGCGTCACGGATCGGTCCAACGCCAAAGTTCCGAGGATGTTTTCTTCCGCGAGAATGGGCTTTCCCGCGGCCACCTGGCCCAGGATCGGGACGGAAACGGCCTGAGGTTGATCGGCGATCCCGATCGATCGCGCGCCGCGCCCGCGGGTGAGGTGACCGTTTTTTTCCAAAGCCAGGAGATGCTTTCGGACCGCGTGGTGTCCGCGGATCCCGAGATGCCGTGCGATCTCGCGGACGGTGGGCGGATATCCGGACCTCGCGATGAATTGATTCACGAAGTTCAGGACCTCGGCCTGCCTGTCGGTCAGCGGGTTCTTCATCGGGATTCAATGGGTGTCCAAATGGACACCTATACTATAATCGAGCGGGCGGGGCTTGTCAAGGGGGAAAATCGAATCTATTTTGATGAAAATAGATATGGGTGACACTGATCAGCATCGGCCCGAGTCGCGACTTGGCCGAGGTTCGGGCACCGGACTCGGCGAAGGACGCGGCCCTTCAGGGTCAATTTTCCGCCAAGCCCCTTCGGAAAATTGAGCGGACGAGCCTTAGTCCGGTCGAACTGCGGCCACGGAGCAGGGAGGGTCGAGTTGATCAGGGTGTCACCTATGTTGTTATCAGGGCAGGAAATCGAATATATTCGATCTGCATCACTATATATAGAGTGGATGGGGATTTGTGCGGGCCGCGACGGGTTCCAATTTGGTATTCGATGAAAGCAGGTTCTTCGCGTCGATGCGTGATACGGCGTCCTATCGCGAAGGACCGGCCGGGGCTTGGATTCTGGATGGCGGGGGGACCTTATAAAGGGGCCGGACCTGTCGGGTTCCTCCCGCCGAAGGACCCGGAGCGGTGGGCGCCGAGGGAAGCCGCGGCAACTTGATGCTCTTGGGGGGAGACGGTTGCCGTGTCTTGGGTATGCGCCCGGGTTCGACCCTCTGCTCCGGCAGGCGTGGCGTTGGCCTTGGAAGGACGGAATGCTGTGAGGGTTCGACTTCCCTGACGATGATGTCTCTATGAACCGCGCGACCCCCTTCGATGGTCGGCGGGCGTCTCGCCGGAAGCGAGGGCGCGGCGGCGGGGGGCAGGCCTTTTGTGATGACACTGTGAATTTCCTTCACCCGGTGCTCGAAGAGGGGCGGCGGGGCCGAGGGAGGACGGGTGTAGACCACCGGGCGATTGATCGTTTGGGGCGGAAGCCAATCCGCCGTGACCACTTTATCCGGCGCGGGATGCAGACTGGCGCGCGTCGGCACGACCGGCGGCGGGCCGACGGCCACACGGCCGGACCGAATCGGATCCTTGGGCGGCTTGAACCTCTCGTCTTCCGGCGCGCCGGTGACGAACTGACGCCGGGATATCACGGTCGTCGCCCCCGGGACATGGGAATTGATCGGGTTGGAATTGAAATGCCTGTGGTCGGGGGGCTTGTGGTGATAATAGATCTCGTGGGGTCCGAGCGGCACCCAACTCACCCAGGTCGGCCCGTAATAAAACCGCACGCAGCCGGGTGTCCAGATTCCCAGGGCCGGACCGGGCACCCAGACCCAACCGACGGTTCCGACCACGATCCACCGGCCGTAGTGATAGGGGAGCCAACCCCAGGGTTCGTAGGAAACCCAGGTCCAGCCCCACGGCTCGACCCAGACCCAGCGGCCGACATGATACGGAGCCCATCCCACGGCCACTCGGGGGGCCCAGACCCAGCCGTAGGGCTGGATCTGACTCCAGCCCCCGTAGGTATTCAATTCCGACACCCCCATCTCCGTGTCCGAGGGGAGATGTTCATGGCTCTCGGCCGCGGTCTCTTGATCATCGCGGTCTTTATTCCATTTATCCCAGTCATCCGGCTCCCCGGCCGAATCCACGAGGTAGTCCGGGGAGTCGCCCCCCTCGATCGAGACGCGTTGATCGGCCGCGATCACGACCGGCCCCTCGTCGCGGTTTAATTCCAGCTCTCCCTGGCGGACCGTCATCGCGGTGGACCCGTCGTCCGCCACGTCCACCCGAAATTCCGCCGAACGGGTGATCTGGGCCGTGGCCTGCGGCGTGTCGATCTCCATGAAGGGCTGCTGCGCGCCCGTGCGAAACGGGGCCTTGGCCTCGATGCTGGCCACGCCCAACGTGACCTGGAAGTGGATCCAGCCCGGATCAAGGCTTAAGAGGTCGAGGCTGGTGTTTTCCGCAAGCCGGACCACGGTCCCGTCGTCGAATTGGACCTCGGCCCGGGAGTCGTCGGTCGTCCAGAGCTTGTCGTGAGGGCGAAGCGGCATATTAATCGAGGCCGCCACCCACTCCTCGTCATCGCCCCGCTGAAGAAGCGCCTCTCCATCGATGAGGCTGATGCGGGAAAGCCTCACCGTCCCATAGGGCTCGGTGGATTCTTCCTCGGCGAAGGCCGATGGCGAAAACAGGCTTGCCAGACCCGACAGAACCAGAACGGCCAGTACCCGGATGAACACGGACACGAAAAGTTCCTCCCTCAAATGAAATTATGACCCGATTGGTAAGGTAGAATCAAGTCCGATTCCGTGCTGCCCGTCTCTGAACGCGGGAGGGTTTAGAAGGGTTTTTCGGAAAAGGCCGAAGGACTCTCAAGATTCTGTCGGGTTGGATTTCAGGTTCCGGAGCAATTCGGCGATGCGGGATTGCTCCGGCTCGGACAGAGCGTCGCCGGCGAAGCGGACGCGGTAGTAAAGGTCGGTCAGCTCGGCCGCGACGGGACGGAGCGGCTGGGGCGCGGCCGGAATTCGGGGGAGAAACTCCCGGGGAGTGAGAGTTGGCGGTTTGGGATAGCCTTTGGCGCGGAGCAGGTCGAGCATCTGATAGTAGAAGGCGTGGGGTTGGACCTTCCGAAGCCGCTTTCGCCATGGCCGGGTGATTCCGCTTCTCGAAAAGTCAAGATGACGCATCCCCCAGAACAGGGCCCCGGCGCCGCACAGAACGGCGAGCATGATCAGGATGGGATGAAGGAGGGCGGAGGAAAGAAAGTCCCACGCGGCATCGAAGGCCCCGCTCACCCGGTTCATGACCTGAATCCGAACCTTCATCGTTCCTTCCTTCACCTCGTTCGCCAGGCTGATCTGATCGTGAAGGCTGAAGTAGATCACGTACCGGTTCCACCACCACTGGATCGAGTCGGCCGAGCGGCCGAGAAACCCAAAAAGGCCTCCCGCGTCATCCGACGGGACCGGCGGGGTCGGGTCGAACGGGATCCATCCGGACCGCTCGAACCATACCTCGACCCAGGCGTGCGCGTTGCTCTGGCGAACGGTGTAGTATCTGCCGAAATCGTTCCATTCGCCGGGCAGGAAGCCCGTCACAAACCGCGCCGGAATTCCGAGGCTGCGGAGGAGGAGCGTCATGGCGGTGGCGTAATGTTCACAAAAGCCGGCCTTCTGCCGGAACAGGAAGTCTTCGATGGGCATGCCGGAGGACGTCGGTTGGACATCCAGGGTATACCGGTAATTGGTCTGGAGGTATTTTTCGGTCGCCATGATTTTCTGGAGGACGGTGTCGGCCGACGGATTCGCCCGGAGAATATCCCCGGCCAGCTGCGCGATCCGGTCCGATCCCTCCGGCATCTGGAGATAAGGCCGGAGTTGGGGGCGTGCGGCCGGAATCGTTTGGGTCTCGGTGTCCGATTGCGTCAGGGAGGGGAGCACGGAGGTGAGGGTGTATTCGAACCGTGTGGCCGGGACCGTCGGGAGGGAGATGGAATTCATCGCGTTCACCCGGATGGTTGAGAACTGGCCGCCGATCTGGATTGCGTACGGCGCGCCGAAGAGGACGGCGGTGTCCAGGGGCTCCAGGATGATCTCCTGGGAGATCGCCCGTTCGGGGTATTGTCGATAGGCCAGATTGAAGATGCCGTTTCCCTCGGAGGCCACGAGGCGGCCGCTGCCGAAACTGTTGCGCCAGCTGCGGCCGTCGTAGAAATCATACACCATCCCGCGCCAGTACATCCCTTCGATCCCCGGAAGCGGGCGGGAAGGCTGGACCCGCATGATCACCGTCGGATCTTTTTTGACCGAACCGATCTCGCCCAGATCCACTACGTTCGAAAAGCCGGAGGTCCGGATCAGGCTGGATTGGGATCGATGAAAGAAGCCCAGTCCGACCCGGGGGATGAAGATGAAGAGGATGAGCGAGCATCCCAACGCGGCGACCGCGATGGTATTCGTGCTCATGAAGAAAGGCCAGGTCAACCCGGACGACCAGCCGGGCGCTTGCTCCCCCGAGGGCCGGCCGGGAGATTTCGATTTTTCGGTCGTGAGATGATGAAGAAGGAGGGCCCAGGTCGCGGTCAGGAGGTAGAGCACAAAGGAAATCAGGAAACTGACGTCGATCGTATAGGTCGAGGCGGCCAGGAGCTGGAGGAAACTGATCAGGTAAAGTTGGAAATGGTCCTGGGGCGTTCGGAGATTGAAGAGTTTATTGATCATGAGGAAGACGACGAAATGGGTGCAGGCCGTCAGAAGGGATTGGGAAAATAAAGAGAGGTCGACGATAAAAAAGGCCAGCACGGCCAAATTGACCGAGGTCCAGATCTGACGGCTCAGGTTGAACGTCATGCCTCCCAGAACCAGGATGAAGCTGGCCGCGACGGCCGCGACGGCCGCAAACCCGAACAGGAAAGAAAATTCGTTGGTCAGGATCAGGGAAAGCAAACCGATCAGGGCCAGGAGGCGGGAGGTGATCTGAAAGGTCAGGTCCAAGGTCACGTTCGTTTTCCTCCCGACCTGGACCAGGTCTTGAACCGGGGCTCGCTGGCCACCAAGACCTCCGAAAAACGTCCGCGCAGAGGGTCCCAAAGCGGGTCGGTGCAAGGGAGAATCAGGATCCGGCGCCCTTCAAGAGCCGCGGTGCGGCTGAGGGCCGCGATTCTTTGGCTGATCCTGTCCCGATCGGCCGGATCCGTGGAATCGTAGAGGGGCTGGATCAGCGCAAGCCTTTTCAGGACGGGATCAAGATCCGTTGACGCTTCCGGGCCCGATTCGGTTTCAGAGAGCGTTTGCAGGGCGACGGCATAGCCGCGCCGCCCGAGCGCGTAGGCGAGCGAAGCGGCCAACTCAACGGCCCTCTCGAAATTTTGAAGGTGTTCTTCGGATCGAGCCGAAAGGTGATTGGTGAAGAACAGATGGATGTCATCGTCCTCTTCGCGCTCGTATTCTTTCAGGAGGAGTTTCAACTCGCGGGCCGAAGCCTTCCAATGGATCCCGCGCGCGTCATCCAGCGGGGTGTAATCCCGAAGATTGTGAAGCGTCGCGCCGCTGCCCCGTTGACGGTATTCATGGTCCTGGCCGGGACGCGAGGATACCCTTTCGATGCTCGGCGGAACCGGAAGGACCCGGGGATATACCAGCACCGTCCGGATCTGGGGACGAATCAGGCTTTTGTGAAAAAAACCGAACGGAAAGGTGGTGTGAAATCGAAGCGACGGCAAGGGTTGAATCCCTCTTTTTTCAAAACGGATTGTCTGCGGAAAAACGGCGGTCTGCCGGGCGGACAGTTTGAACATGTAAACGGATTGAACCGCTTCGGTCCCCGCGTCCATCCGGAACGAAAAAGAAGGAAGGAGCCTTTTGTCGTTGGTGATTCGGAGCTCCACCGGGGCCGGTTGTTGCGCGAAGATCCGGACGGGGAAAGCCCATTCAACGGAAATCTTGCGGAGCGACTGCTCGGAGAGGATGCCGGAGACGATGATCAGACTCAGCATCATTCCGAGAATGAGGTACAGGAGATTGTTTCCGGTGTTCACCGCGGCCACGCCGACGGCCAATGTGAGGAGGACAAAACGGGTGCCCGTCGGCGTAAAGGTGACGGAGCGGTTTCGGTAAATCAGTCTCTGCAGTCTGATGAGAAAGGCGGACATAAACCATTTTCATCGGCGGGCCGTTTGTTTGTAGGGGCGTCCCGGCCTATTGAAATTATTTTTGGCATGGCGTATCCTGCCCCTACAGCGGAACGGCGACCTGGTCCATTAATTCCTGAAGGATGCGTTCGGCCTCCTCGCTCCGGGGGCCGTCGGTTTCAAACCGAGTATTAAGAATCACGCGGTGGGCGAAGACCAGGGGGGCCAACCGTTTGATGTCGTCGGGAACGCAATAATTCCGTCCGTTGACCAGGGCGTAGGCCTGCGCGGCTTTGTGGAGCGCCATGGCCCCGCGGGGGCTGACCCCCAGCCCGAACAGCTCGCTGCTCCGCGTGGCCCGGGTCAGGGCCAGGAGATAGTCCACCAGCCCTTCGTCCATGCGGACACGATCGACGGCCTCTTGAAGTTCCAGCACGTCCTGGATCGTCAACACGGGCTTGAGGTCGTTGGCCGGCTGAAAAAGACGCTGAGTGGTCAGGATGACCTTCTCATCCGCAAGATCGGGATAACCGATCCGTATCCTCATCAGAAAGCGATCCAGTTGCGATTCGGGCAAGGGATAAGTTCCGTGGTGTTCCAGAGGGTTCTGTGTGGCCATGACCATGAAAGGCTTGGGAAGCGGATAGGTATGACTGTCCACCGAGACCTGGATATCGTTCATGGCTTCCAGAAGACTGGACTGAGTCTTGGGCGTGGTCCGGTTGATCTCGTCCGCCAGGATAATATTCGCGAAGATCGGGCCGAGCTTGAATTCAAAGGCCTGGGTGTGTTGATTATAAATGGTCACCCCCAGGATATCGGACGGAAGGAGGTCGCTGGTGAACTGGATGCGCCGGAAGCTGCAGTCCAGGGACCGGGCCAGGCTGTGGGCCAGCGTGGTCTTGCCGATTCCGGGGACGTCCTCGATCAGGAGGTGTCCGCGGGCCAGCAGCGCCGTGATCGTCAACCGGACCACCTCCGCTTTTCCCTTAATCACCTGTTCAATATTATCTTGAAGAATCCGGACTTTCTTTGCGGTATGATTCATAAAGAAAGTTTAACAGAGGGGTTGCGAATAGTCAACGCGACTGGAGGCGGCCCCTTGATTTATGGTACAATCCCGGCTTCGAAAATTCGCCTTGGAAAGCCCGGGGCGGCCCAACAAATAACCCTGGATGATATAGGATGCTTCTTGTCGGGTTGACCGGCGGTATCGGAAGCGGAAAATCGTTGGTGGCGCAGATGTTCAAGCAGCTGGGCGCTTACCTGATCGACGCGGATGAGCTGGCCCATAAGGCGGTTGAGCCCGGCCATCCGGTTTTAAATCGGATCGTGGAGGCCTTCGGACCGGAAATCCTGAATCCCGACCGGACCCTCAACCGGGCCACGCTGGGCCGCTTGGTGTTCGATCACCCCGAAAAAAGGGAACTGCTAAATTCGATCGTTCATCCCTATGTCTTTATGGAGGAAGAGCGGCAACAAAGGGAAATCGCGCAAAAGGATCCAAAGGCGATCGTTTTGTTTGACGCCGCGTTACTCATCGAGACCGGGTCGTATCAGCTCATGGACAAGGTGATTTTGGTGACGATTGACCGCCGAAAACAGATCAGCCGCATCATGAGACGGGATGGGCTGAGTCGGGAGGAAGCCGTCAAGCGCATCGGGGCTCAGATGCCCCAGGCCAAAAAGAAAAGCAAGGCCGATTACATTATCGACGGCGGGCAGTCCCCGAAGGCGGTCGAGGAACAGGTGCGCAGGATCTATGAGGAGCTCAAGCCGCTGGCCTGAATATTCGGGCGGGGCTCGTCTCCATCGCCGGGTCCATCGATTTGGAAGGGCTCCCGACTTCGACATAATTTCCGGGGACCGGTTCGGCTCGAGCTGAATTTGACTTTTCGTCGATCCTCTCGGTAGAATGGGTCCATGCTTTCATCCAACGTGGTCAAGGCCGTCATCCCGGCGGCGGGGCTGGGAACCCGGTTCCTGCCGGCGACCAAAGCGTCCCCGAAAGAGATGCTTCCGCTGGTGGACAAGCCGCTGATCCAGTACGTCGTGGAAGAAGCGGTGGCGGCCGGGATTCGTGAGATCATCATCATCACCGGTCGGGGGAAGCGGGCGATCGAGGATCATTTCGACGTCTCCATTGAACTGGAAGAGAACCTCCGCGAGAACGGAAAAAAAGGACTCCTAAAAGAAATCCAGGCCATCGCGGAGATGGCGGATTTTTGCTACGTCCGGCAGCGTCACGCGCGCGGGCTGGGTCATGCCATACTGTGCGCCCAACCTCTGATCGGCGATGAACCCTTTGCCGTCATTTTGGGGGACGACATTCTGGACGGACCGCAGCCGGGGATTCAACAGATGATCCAGGTCTATCGTCGTTTCCAATCTCCGGTGGTGGGCGTCCAACCCGTGCCCAAATCCGAGGTTCATCAATACGGCGTGATCAAGGCGTCGCCGGTCGAACCGGATCTTTTCCGGATCGAAGACCTGGTCGAAAAGCCCCTGCCTGAAAAGGCCCCGTCCAATCTCGCCGTCATCGGACGTTATATCCTGACGCCGGAGATCTTCAAGGTCTTGGAAAAAACGCCGCCGGGAAAAAACGGAGAGATTCAGTTGACCGATGCGCTTCGGATCCTGGCCCAGCAAAAAGTGATGTACGGCAAGCAACTTGAAGGCATGCGTTACGACGCCGGTGACAAGCTGGGTTTTCTGAAGGCGACCGTGGAATTCGGGTTGAAACGTCCGGATTTGGGAAAGCCGTTCCTCCAGTACCTTAAGAGTTTGAAGTTGTAGGCCGTATTCGGGAGGGCCTCCCTGTGGCGAGGGATCCGTTCATCCACATGAAGATCATTCAGAGCCCGTTGGGACCGTTTCAGGAAGTGTATCGAACGGAGGAAAGCGAGGGCAAGAATATGGTTGGCGAGACGCCGAGCCCCTTGGTGGACATCTATGAACAATCGGATGCCCTGGTGATCGAGGCCGATCTTCCGGGGATTGAACCGGGAGAGGTGGCGGTCCGTCTGGCGGACGATCAGGTGACCATTGAAGGGCAGAGGGGTCAAAGGGGGGAGGGACAGGAGGCCGGACATTATCTGCGGATGGAACGCTGTTTTGAAGATTTCCGGCGCATCATCCAGCTTCCTTTTGCCGTGGATCCGCAGAAGGCCGAGGCCCGCTATCGGCAGGGGGTTCTGATCCTCCGTTTCCCGAAAATCGAAGACCGGCGCAAACGAACCATCAAGATCGAGATCAAGTAGGTCCACCGGGACCGAACTGATTTTTTTCCTTCCAGCGAGTACGGCGAGCGATCGCCAGCGGAGGGGGCGACGCGAGCCCCTCCAAACAAAGGGGGTCATTCACGTGGCAGAACAGGACAAAGAAGGCATGCAGCAACCGATCGAAATTCCGGAGGCCCTTCCGCTCCTGCCGGTGCGGGATATCGTGGTCTTTCCCTACATGGTTCTTCCCTTGTTCGTCGGCCGCGAAATGTCGATTCGCGCCATCAACGAGGCCCTGGCGGGAAACCGCATGATTCTGATGGCGACCCAGAAAGTGCTGGATGTCGAAAACCCCGAGCCGAAGGACATCCACACCATCGGGACCGTCGGAATGATCATGCGGATGTTGAAACTTCCGGACGGCCGGATCAAGATCCTTGTGCAGGGCCTTTCCCGGGCCCGCGTCCTGAATTTCGTCCAATCGGAGCCGTATTATCAGGTCCGGATTCAAAAAATCATCGAGCCCAAGGTCGAAGAACGGCCGCTGGAGCTGGAGGCGCTGATCCGCACCGTCAAGGAGCAGCTCGAGAAGGTCAGCAGTTTCGGGAAACTCGTGCTGCCCGAGGTTTTGGTGGTGATCGAGAATCTGGACGACCCCGGCCGCCTGAGCGACATGATCGTCTCGAACCTCGGCCTCAAAGTGGAAGAGGCCCAGGAGGTCCTGGAGATCCTCGATCCCAGCGAGCGCCTCAAGAAGGTGAGCGAGATACTGGCCAAGGAGCTCGGCGTCCTGAACATGCAGCAGAAAATCCAGGCCGAGGCCAAGGGGGAAATGGACAAGACCCAACGGGAATATTTTCTCCGGGAGCAGCTCAAGGCGATCCAGAAGGAACTGGGCGACGTGGACGAGCGCGCCGAGGAGGTCACCGAATTCCGGAAGCGGATCAAGGAAGCCAAGATGCCGGACAAGGTGTCGAAGGAGGCCGACAAGCAGCTCAAGCGATTGGAGCACATGCACCCCGACTCGGCCGAGGCCTCCACGGTCCGCAGTTACCTGGAATGGCTGGTGGAGTTGCCGTGGAGCAAGAAGACCAAGGATAATTTGGACATCAAGGCGGCCTCCAAGGTGCTCGACACGGATCATTACGACCTGGAGAAGGTCAAGGAGCGGATTCTGGAATACCTGGCCGTCCGGAAGATGAAGGACAAGATGAAGGGCCCGATTCTCTGTTTTGTCGGTCCGCCGGGGGTGGGGAAGACCTCGCTTGGGAAATCGATCGCGCGTTCGCTTGGACGCGAGTTCGTGCGGATCTCCCTGGGGGGGATTCGTGACGAGGCCGAGATCCGGGGGCATCGCCGGACCTATGTCGGGGCCCTGCCCGGCCGGATCATTCAGGGAATCAAGCAGGCCGGAACCAACAATCCGGTTTTCATGATGGATGAGATCGACAAGGTCGGCGCGGATTTCCGCGGCGATCCCTCCGCCGCCCTGCTGGAGGTGTTGGACCCGGAACAGAACAACGCCTTCAGTGATCATTACCTGGGCGTGCCGTTCGATCTGTCCAACGTGATGTTCGTCACCACGGCCAATATCACCGACACCATCCTGCCGCCGCTTCGGGACCGGATGGAGGTGATCGAACTTTCCGGATATACCGAAGAGGAGAAACTCGGCATCGCGCGCAATTTTCTCATGCCGCGGCAGCTGACGGAGCACGGCATCACGGAGAAGAACGTGACCCTCACGGACGCCGCCATCCGGACGGTCATTCAGCAATACACCCGCGAGGCCGGCGTTCGGAACCTTGAGCGGGAATTGGCCAACGTCCTCCGCAAAATTGCGCGACAGATCGCGGAGGGAAAAGAAAAGCATTTCACGGTCACGCCGGCCAATATCCACAAACTTCTCGGGGTTCCGAAACATCTTCCCGAGGCGGAGCAGGAAAAGGACGAGGTCGGTGTGGCGACCGGACTGGCCTGGACCGAGACCGGCGGGGACATCATCTACATCGAAGCCACCTTCATGAAGGGCAAGGGAGGCGTGTTGCTGACCGGACACCTTGGCGATGTCATGAAAGAGTCGGCCCAGGCGGCGCTGAGTTACATCCGGTCCCGGGAGAAGACCCTGGGCATCCGGCCGGATCTGTTCGCGAAAAACGATATCCATATCCATGTGCCGGCCGGCGCGATCCCCAAGGACGGGCCTTCGGCCGGAATCACGATGGCGACGGCTCTCGCCTCCGTTTTTATCAACGTGCCGGTCCGTCGGGATGTGGCCATGACCGGGGAGGTGACCCTCCGGGGACGCGTGCTGCCCATCGGCGGATTGAAAGAAAAAATTCTGGCCGCGCGGCGGGCCGGGATCAAGACCGTGATAGTTCCGAAGCGCAACGAAAAGGACCTTGAGGAAGTCCCGAAGCACGTGCGTCGCGGGATGGAGTTCGTCTTTGCCGAGACCATGGACGATGTCCTCCCGGCGGCCCTCCGGCAGTCGCCCGGCTCCAAAGTTCACCGTCCGGTCGCGCAAAAGGTCCGCCGTGAAAAGGTTCTGGCCCCGGCCATCTCGGCTCGCCGGAGGGGATGAGCCGGGGTGGTCATCGGGTGGGACGAAAACGGTATCGGGGGGCCGCTGCGGAAGAGAAGGAGATGAGTCCTTACATGCCCCCTGCGTCCCCGCGCTTCCGGCGATGGAGCCGGATGCTCGCTGGCATCCCATGAATTTAAGTCAACTGGGGGAGTTCGGGCTGCTTCAACGCCTCTTTCGCCGGATTCCATCCCCTTCTCGAACCGTCTTAATCGGTCCGGGGGATGACGCGGCGGTTCTGCGGAGCTCATCCCGTTGGGATTGGGTCGTCACGACGGACCTGCTGGTGGAGACGGTCGATTTTGATCGATCCTACAGCTCTTATCCCCAGATCGGATACAAAGCGTTAGCCGTCAATCTCAGCGACATCGCCGCGATGGGCGGTCGGCCGGTCGCTTTTCTGGTCAGCCTGGCCGTTCCGGGCCGGACCCCGGTTCGGGCCGTGGACGAAATCTATCAAGGGATGCTGACCCTGGCCCGCCGGTATCGGGTCGCCCTGATCGGCGGAGATGTTTCCGCGGCCCGCCAAGGCCTCATGATCAATGTTATGGTTCTTGGGACGGTCGAGCACGGAAGCGCCGTGACCCGATCCGGGGCCAAGTTCGGCGACCGGATCTACGTCACCGGCACCTTGGGGGACTCCCGGGCGGGCCTGGAAATATTAAAGACGAAGAGGCGCCCGAATCCTTCCGGGATGGATTCCCGCCTGGTCCGTCGTCATTTTTTTCCCGACCCCCGTGTCGAGTTCGGCCGCCTGTTGTGCCGTCGGGGTTGGGCCACGGCGATGATAGACCTCTCGGACGGCCTGGCTTCCGACCTACGCCATCTTTGCGAAGCCAGCGGTGTGGGGGCCCGGATCGAACGGGACCGTTTGCCGGTTTCAGCCGCCTTGGCCGCCTATGCCCGCCGTTTGAATCGGTCCGCCGCGGACTACGCCCTGCGGGGCGGCGAGGATTTCGAGCTGCTTTTTACGGTGAACCGGACGAAGGCCGCGGCCACAGAGGCCGCGGCGAAGCGGATGGCCCTGGCGGTCACCCCGATCGGCGAGATCGTGTCCAAGGGGCGAGGGATGACCTGGGTTGGAAAGGGGAATCGCGAGATTCCTCTTACCGTGAAAGGCTACGAGCACTTTAAACATTCATGATCACGATTTCCTACTGGCGCGACAAGATCAAGTCCGTTCTGCATCTGGATGACAACCCTCACCGGATCGCCGCCGCCTTCTCCTTGGGGGTATTTATCTCCTGTTCGCCGTTTATCGGGCTCCATATCATCAGCGCCTTCTTTCTCGCCTGGGTCCTCCGGCTGAATCCGCTCGCGGTCGTCCTCGGAACGCTGTTAAACAACCCCTGGACCTTTGCCCCGATCTTCGGGGCCGGCCTCTGGATCGGCGTCAAAATCTACGGGAGGCACGAGCTCCTGCATCCGATCCATTGGCAGGATCTCACCATCGTGAACGCCATTCCTCAACTCGAGCCTTACCTCAAGCCGTTTCTTCTCGGAACGACCTTGTTGGGCATCATCACGAGCCTGATTGCCTATCCCTGCGCCTATTACTTTATCAAGGAGTACCGTTATCTCCGCCACCGGGCGCAGGAGACCTCCCATGTATAAGGGCTCCCTGTACGAAGGCCACGCGCTGATCGCCGATCCCATCCATGAGTACATCACGTTTACGGTTCCCTATCCGGATGCGCCGCCGGAAATCACCGAGAAACACCTTATCGACTCTCCGTGGATGCAAAGGCTCCGGTATATCTACCAGCTCCAAAGCGCCCGCTGGGTCTATCCTTCCGCCGAGCACAGCCGGTTCCAGCATTCGATCGGCGCGATGCATGTCGCCGGGCGGTTCGCCCGCCACCTCCATGCCTCGTTGACCGAGATCGTTCCGGACTGCCCGTCGGAGAATTTCATCGAGGAGCTGCTCCGTGTCACGGCCCTCGTTCACGACATCGGCCACGGTCCTTTCGGCCATTTCTTCGACGACAATTTCCTGGCCCAATTCGGGATCACGCACGAGGTTCTGGGGCAGCATATCATCCGGGAGGAACTGGGAAGCCTGATCCGAAAGATTCGACGCAGCCCCTCCGGGCCGTTCGGGCGCGGGGAGGAGATCAATCCGGACCATGTTGCCTTTCTGATCCTCAAGGATCCGCAAAAGAACAGCGCCAAGTATCCCCGCTGGCTGGTATTCCTCCAGCCGATCCTGGGGGGAATCTATACGGCCGACAACATGGACTACGTCCTCCGGGATTCGTACATGTGCGGCGTGGCGGTCGGTCCCGTCGACATCCGGCGGCTGATCCACTACACCTTTTTCACGGGCAAGGGCCTCACCCTTCACAAGACGGGGCTCTCGGCCCTTCAGATGTTTTTGAACACACGGCTGTACCTCTATTCGAACGTGTATTACCACCGGACGACGCGGGCGATCGATCTGCACCTGCGCGACATCTTCCACGATACGATCCAGAGAATCTTCCCCCATCATCCGGTCAAGGATCGCTCGGAATACCTTCAACTGACCGAGTGGTCGCTGCTGGAGGAAATCCGCCGGTGGAAGCGGTCTTCCGACCCCAAAAAACGGAAACTGTACGACGAATGGCAGCTCATCTTCCACCGGGATGTGAAGTGGAAGATGGCCTACGACATCACCCTCCCCACCCGCGGCGGCGAGCGCGGGAGGACCTTTCTCGATCAGGAGACGGTGGAGCGGAGAATCCGCGAGCAACTCCCGGCGGCCTTAAGGAAACTGCCGTTCAAAGTCGACATGGCCAACCAGGATCCGAGGCCGCTCAATCCCCTGAGCATGGGGGAGTTCCAGATATATGTTTACGATCCTTCCACGAAAAACGTATCGAAGGAGATCCTGCGGGAGTATTTTGATTTCATTCCGGCCAAGATCGTCCAGTGCCGGATCTTTACGCTGAATCATGATCACGACGCCGAGTTGGCCCGGGCCGCCGAACGCGTCCTGGGCACGGAGTCTCCCAGCAGCACGACCAATTTGTAACCCGATTGCAGGACCCTTGATCATGCCTCCCACGGAGACTGCTTGAAACGGACCCCGATCATCCTACTAACCGTCGGCCTCTTGTCGTTCGTCGTGTCCGGTATGGCGACGGCCGTCGCGCAGGATTCCGGGAAGAGCACCGATCGGCCGTTCTACCGCTACGTGGATCGAAACGGCGTGGAGGTCTTCACGGACGATCTTTCACGCATCCCGGCTAAATACCGATCGTCCGCGAAGGTGGTCGAACTGCCGCCGGCCGTCAGGATGCCAGCGTCGTCTCCGCCAACGATAACCGTGCGGCCATCCTTCACGACCCGTCTCCGAAAATGGGTTGAAAGCCAGCCCGCGGCCTACCGGGTGATGATCCTCGCGATTCTGCCCACGGCCCTTTTAAGCTTGTGGGTCTTAAAATTCTTACAGAAACTTACCGATGTCGCTTTCGTGAAAATATTTCTCCGGCTGGGGATGCTGGCGATCGTGATCTCCACGGCCTATCTCTGCTATTTTATTTATCTCCGGGTTCAGGCCGAACGGTTAGGCGGCACGATTTCGGTGGAAACCGAGACCGTTTCATCGCCCCGGCAGAGGGCCGAGGATTTGAAAAAGGACGAGACCGACCGCCTCAAGGTGATCGAGGATACCGTAAACCAAAAGTAAGCTACCGGAAAAGGGCCGAAACCATGATCGTGCTCATTCATAAATCCTGCAGCGGCCCGGCCGTCGAAACCGACACCCTGACCGCGGAGGCCTGCACCCTGCCGGTCGATGCCTTTCCATTCACCTGCTTCACCTGCCTGGAAGAAATCGCCGACGAGTCGGAATTGAGGTTCTCGGAAGAGATCCGGATGTGAGCCCCTGAAAACAAAGGATGCTTGCAGTATAGCCTTCAGACCCTGTATAGTAGAGGTGCGCACTGAAGTGGTTCAGGTGATCGCGCCCCGCACGAGCACGCGGGGTGAGGAAAGTCCGAGCTCCAGAGGGCGGGATGCTGGGTAACGCCCAGGCCTCGCGAGGGGACGGAAAGTGCCACAGAGAACAGACCGCCGACGGTGCGAAAGAGGTGGCAGGGAGCTCCAGCCATCTCGGACGCATACGGGCAAGGGTGAAACGGCGAGGTAAGAGCTCACCGCCCCGTCAGTGATGACGGGGGCACGGCAAACCCCATCCGGAGCAAGACCAAATAGGTTCCGTCTGGTCCGTGAGGGCCATAGAACGGCCCGTTCGAAATTATAAGCGAGCGGCCGGCTTCGCCGGCGCGAGCGCGGGGGGCGGGGGCATCGGTGGACCTTCGGTCCTTCTTTGCCGCACGGGCTCCCGAATATAATAGGCGGAACGGGTTGGTTGCTTGAGGTCCCGAGTAATCGGGATCCCAGAGAAATGATCGCCACCCCG
Organism: Nitrospiria bacterium; assembly: GCA_035498035.1. NCBI lineage: Bacteria > Pseudomonadati > Nitrospirota > Nitrospiria > Nitrospiria bacterium. Next base: position 39,335 of record DATKAN010000025.1, on the reverse strand, counting down.
GCGGAGCGATCCAAAGGGGCACAGAACTCGGCTTACGAACCGCTTCAGTGCGCATTTTTGTCTCACCGGTATCTTAACGCATTCCCATGAAGACGCAGACACTTCTTGAAAAAGCCCTAAAAGAATTCGACCGGATCAACCGTCAGGATCCCCGGCGGCAGCGGTTCGGCGGGAAGTCACATCCTCGCGAACTTATCTTTGCCAAGACGGTTTATGCCTGTGTCGAACGGCTCGATGTCTCCGCATCCGAAGCGGTGCGCCTGGCGGCGCGTTCGCACACCTTAAGGCGTTGGGAGATTCCCCGCGACCGGTATCGCATGGACGTCGGCGGGTATCATCAATGGCGTGCGGCGACGGCGGCTCATGCGGCCGATGTCGCGGACGAGATCTTAAAGCGGGTCGGTTTTTCGGACGCGGTCATACGGGAGGTCAAGCGGATCATAAACGGACATCGCCATCCGAGCGATCCGGACACGCAACTCCTGGAGGATGCTGATGTACTTGCCTTTCTTGAGATCAAACTGAAGGATTATCTGGCCCGATGGGATGAGGCGAAGGTCCGTCGGATCCTGGAAGGCACCTGGACTAAAATGAGCACGGCCGCCCGTCAAATGGCCCTGGCGATGCCGCTGGATCCGCGGGTTCGGACCCTGATGACGGGTTTGAATCCGAATAGCGATCGCAATCCCCGGCCGTGAAGCCGGGGTTCTTCAGATAAAAATTGCACTAAGGAAGGGCCATCCAATGGACATCCTCCATCCGGACCTTGAGAGCTATCTGATGCGACTCCTTCCGACTCGGGATGAGGTCCTGTCGGAGATGGAGCGGTCCGCCGAGAAGATGCGGTTTCCCATCGTCGGACCGCTGGTCGGGAGGGTTCTGAGCCAGATGGCCCGCATGATCGGCGCCGGGCGGGTGTTCGAATTTGGCTCCGGGTTCGGGTACTCGGCCTACTGGTTTTTAAAGGGGATGGACGGCCGGGGTCAGGTCGTTTACACGGATGACGAAGAAGAAAACGTACGCCTGGCCCGCGATTTCTTTAAACGAGCCGGGCTGCTCTCCCGCCTTCAGATCGAGGTGGGGGACGCCCTGGAGATCATCGATCGTCAACACGGTTCGTTCGATATCATCCTGATCGATTGCGAAAAGGCCCGTTACCCCGCGGCGTTTGAAAAGGCCGTGCCGCGAATTCGAAAAGGCGGCTTGCTGATCGCGGACAACGTGCTCTGGTCCGGTTCGGTCGTCAAGCCATCGGAAGAGCCGTCAACCCTCGGGATCCAAACCTTCAACCGACTCATTTCCACGGACCCGCAACTCTTCACGACGATCCTCCCGCTGCGCGACGGAGTTTCGATCAGCCTGAAACTCTAAACCGCCCCCCCGCGGACCGCGTACTTAATTTTCGTGACCCTCAATGAATTCCAGCAGCGAGCGATAGGCGATGGATCGTACCTCCGCTTTGCTTGGCCGGCTCGTGCTGAGGTTGGCCTCAAGCCAGGACTCTTCCTTTACGTAATTGAGCGACCGTTTGCAGATTTCCCACATCCGGTGCCGGAATTCCTCCGATAGTCCGACCTGGATGCCTTCGGATTCCAGCCGGTCGTCCAGGATCGCCAGAAGATCCATGAGGGCCTGATCGGGGGTGTAGGGTTGTTCCTGATATCCGGCCGTTTGATAAGTCATCGATTCCTGTCGGGCCTGTTCGACGAGGTCCAACATATATCCTTTTAACAATCCGATCTCATGGCCTGTCATTTCGATTCTTCCCGGTCAATTTCTTAGCCTGCGTCACGGCAGGGATCAAGTATCCCATTTTAGGGCTCGGTAATGCAATTTAGATCCGCTAATTCAAGGGATTGGAATATAGACAAGTCCGCGCCTGGATGCTATATTTTTTTATAATCCGTCCCGAGGTTGGGAAATGCCTGAAAAGGTGTGGGTTCTCGAAAACCCGACAATAAAATCGGATAAAAAAGATGGAAGCCCCGCGAAGGTGCCGGGACCGACGGAGTCGGGTAAAAACCCCGCTCTTGCGGCCACACTATCGCTTTGGGTCTGGGGAACGGGCCAGGTTTACAACCGGGAATGGAAATGGGGCCTCCTCTTTATTCTCCTGATGGCGAATTTCTACGGGGTCCCGTGTCTGGTCATCGTCTACTGGCCTATTCTTGCCCCTTATTTGGAAACCTTTCATATCACCCGGTCCAATGCCTTGATGGGAACCGGAGCCTTCTGGCTGACGGGTCTGATGGTTTGGATATTCAACGTTCTCCATGCCTATTACGGCGCCGAAAAAAAGCGGACCAGGCCCTTTGAGGGCATCAAACATCCCATGCTGGTTGCGCTCTGCTCCTTCCTGCTTCCCGGTTGGGGGCAGCTTCTCAACGGTCAACCGAAGAAGGCCTTTTTCTTTCTGATCTTCGCCGCCGCCGGCTTCGCCGCCGTGACGGCGCCGGTTTCAATCTTTTTCATCTGGCCGATGCTGGCGACGATTGACGACCGAATCGCGGTCGAGTGGATGGTCGTCGCGGCCGCGGGAATTTCCCCCCTCTTTTTTTTGATGTGGATGATCGGCCTCTACGATGCGGTGAAGGTCGGTCTGGATCCGGTCAAGAAGGAGTCCTTGCGCAACCGGTTCGGGTACGCCATCAATCGGATCCGGATCAAGGGGCTGGCCCGAGGCGTCCTTCCTCAGATAAAGGTTTTTCTGATGCTGGCGTTGTTTCTCGCCTTGACTTCAGCCCTCGGCTATTTCTATTTTCCCTTAAATAACTATGCCCCGCTCCTGCGAAGCCTTGAGTTGACGACGGAAGATCGGGGGATGGTTCTGACCCCTTATCTCATCGGCCATCTCGTTGATACCTTGACTCCGGGTGGATCTGTTCATTCCGAAGCCCGATTGCCAAAATCCCCTCATACCCCGCCGGCCGCGAATCGCTAGGAAGACGGGCTTATTTGGCTTGAAGGAAAACGCATTTCAAATATTGCGTCTCCGGAATGGCCAGATCGATCGGATGGTCCCGGCCCTGGGTGCGCCAGGCCGTGATATAAAAGGATCGTTCGGCATCGGCGGCGGCCGAAACGAGAATCTCTCGAAACAAGGATTGGCCGATCAAATGCGAACAGGAACAGGTTACCAGAACCCCGCCCGGCGACAGCAGCATCATCGCCAGCCGGTTGATTTCTTTGTATCCACGCACGGCTTCCTTGACTTTTTGACGGCTTTTGGCGAAGGCCGGCGGATCAAGGATGACACAATCGAAGCGCTTCTTCGCTTTGTATAGCCGACGGAGCCCGTCAAAAACGTCCTCTTGAAGATACGTGCTGGCGGAGGCCAGGCCGTTTCGTCGGGCGTTGGCCTGAGCCTCAGAGACGGCCTTTTCCGAACTGTCCAGACCGATCACCTCTCCTGCGCCGTACCGTGCGGCATGGAGTCCCCATGCGCCGGTGTAACAGAAGGCATCCAGCACGCGTGCGCCTCGTACCATCCCATCGAGGCAACGGTAATTCTCGGATTGATCCAGAAAGAAACCGGTCTTCTGCCCTTCCCAGACATCCACCTCAAACGAAAGGTCGTTTTTCCGTATGACGAGAGGGGACGGTAGCGCCCCGTAGAGAAGCCGTTTATCTTGGACAAGGCCTTCGAGCGCCCGGCTTGCGGTGTCGTTGCGCGCCACCACGGCGGCCGGCCGAAACCGTTTGATCAAGATCCGAAGCACCGGCTCGGTCAAACGGTCCATCCCGGCGGTCAGGAACTGGACCACCCAGACGGGACCGTATCGGTCGATGATCAAGCCCGGGAGGCCGTCGGCCTCCCCGTAGACGACCCGGCAGGCTTCTTCGCCGCCGAGCCACTGGCCGCGGAGCGCCTGCGCCTGAGATATTTTTTGTTCCAGGAAATCCTCGTTGATCTCCGTCCGCTCCCGATTCAAGAGCCGGACCGCGATGAGCGATCGGGGGTTGAAGTACCCGCGGCCGATCCATTCTCCACGATGGTTTTGGATATCCACCGCTTGCCCGGGTTCCAGTTCCTTCGGCAGCCGGGTCAATTCATTCGAAAAAATCCAGGGATGGCCGGTCTTCAATCGCTTAACGGCATGGGCTTTGATTACGAGGATGGGGAGCGGTGACATCGTATTTATAGGAACTCAAACTCCAAAATGGCTTTGATCACCTGATCGTCGCTGCCCTTGGTCAGTCCGAAACCGTATCCGATGTCCAGATTGACGCTGCGGGAAAATTTGAGTCCCAGACGCGGGAAGATATAATGCTGCTGCTGGCTTTTGGGGTCCAGATGGCCCAACGGACCCATATCGCCGTAGAATTCGACGCCAGGCGTCAGGCGGGGAGACGCCCTGTAGTACAGACCCGTGGCGTACTGGAATTCCATCCCTTGGTCGACCTCGGGTCCGCTGACGTCTTTTTCAAATATTGGATTGACCACGATGGAGAATTGGCCCAGGTCTTTTTCAAGAATAACCCGTGCCTCGAGCTCTTCGTTTGCGCTGTACTTCTCGCGGGGAAGGTTGTACTCGACTTCGATCGCCCCGTCGAGAAAGCGCTCGCCCTGCTCAAAAAAGCGATACCGCGAAACGACCGCCCGCGCCTGGACGTATCTGAAATCCCCGTCTTTCGGTTGTTGAAAATCGGCGTAACCCCCGATGGTCCAGTGGTCCGTCAGTCCGTATTCGACCTCCAGCGAATGCTGTTGAAGGCCCTGTTTGTCCAAGAGCTCCCCGAAGTAATCGTAGGAATGTTCCGATTTGGCGGTATAAGTCCACCAATAGGCGAGCTCCGTCTCTCCTTCGCCCGGCGTTGAATAGAAATAAACTTTGAATTCGATCGCATGGGTTTGGGTCGAGAACGCCAAGACGAGCCATACGGCCAGGATGAGGCCAAGCTTCATTCTGAACATCCGGTCTCTCCTTTCATAGGGGCTCGCGTCGCCCCCTCCATCGGCAAAGCCGGATGGAGCCTCCCCATCCCGCACGCTTTGCGAGCTGGTTTATTTATGGATCAGCCTCGATCAGGATCATCCCGTCCATTCCATGATGACTGGGAATGCGGCACTGGAAGTCAAACTCTCCCGCGGGCGGGGAAAGGAGTTTGATCCGGGCCGTCTTGCCGGGGGCGACGTCGACCACCTCGATATTGCGGCCCCGGACCGTGTTTTGACCGATTTCGACCTCGACCATCTGATCCTTGAGAAGCTCGGACCGGAACTGATGAGGTTCGTGGCCTTCGTTCTCGATCACCAGTTCGAGGGGTCGATTCGCCTTGGCCTCAATCCGACGGGGAGTAAAGCTGTACTCTTCCGCCTTAATCTCGACCGTTTGCCAGGGTTGCTGGGCCAAACCTGATCCGAGCAGTGCCCACCCCAATGCGAGCACAACGGCCGCCAATTTTTTCAAGAACGATTTCATCCGGGGTCCCAATGAACAGATTCGCGCTACATTGGCAAACTTCAGTCCGTTTGTCAATCTTCGCAAAAATTCTCCAAGACTGGATCGAAGCTCACCGGATCTGAAGACGCCCTCTCATTCCTTCTTGATAGTGATCCTTCGGTGCTTTGGCATGGCAGGCGATAGAAAACTCTCCCGGTTTCTCCGGGGTAAAACGAAGCACGGCGCGGGCCTTGGGAGGAATCTCAAGCTCGGTCACGCCGAGCGTGCCGGTGATAATCCCGTTGTTTTCCACATCCACGGTCAGCGTCTGCAGCGCCTCGGTAATAAACTCGTGCATGACCGTTCCGTCATTGATCAGGGTGAGCTCAACCTCCTCGCCGACCTTCAGCCGGATCTCGGCCGGTTCGAAATGATATTCCTGAAGCCGGACCGTGATTCGCCGGAGGTCTCCGTCGGATTTTTTCGCGTCCGGCCATGCCGGCCCGGCCCCGATCAGAATCAGTCCCGCGACCCAGATCCATCCGATTCGCTTCATTCTCCTTCTCCTTTGAACCACATTTCATACAGCGGCCACCCGATCAGAAGCAGCGCGCTCGTTTCCATGCCGGCCCAGCTGGCCATCTGAAGATGGGCAAAACCGGGGGCGACATATTTGATCAGCCAGGGGCTGGCCAGATCGGCCAGCGTGCTGCCGAAGGCCAGCAGGACCACGGCGAACTTCCATCGTTTCGGGACGGCGGCGCCGATGAACAGATGCGTCAGGACCAGCAGGATCAGTCCCTCGATAAAGGCGTGAGAATGGGCGTCTTCCAACATCTGGCCGATGGGCTGGCCGAAGGCCTCTTCATCGAGGTCGGAGCCCCGGTAATGGGACACGATGGCGTTGTAATTCGGCCCGACCCGGAGACATCCAAGCAACGCAATCGTAAAATAGCCGATGAACGCGAAGATCAGAAATCCGGTATAGATGATTTTGATCTCCGGAGAACTGTTCGCGATCCGGAATCCCTTTTTGCTGAAATCCTTCATGGGGAACTCTCCGCGTGGATGCCATAAACAACGTGAGCGAGGGCCAGGGCTTTTTTCACCGCGTAGGCCGTGGAGCGGGAGGAAAGAGTCGCGCCGCTGATGCCGTCAATGTCCCGGCCCAGCTTCAAAGGCGCGTCCAGGGTCTTTCCGATAAATTGATTGATGAAACGTTTGGACCGGATCTCCGAGCCGCGCGATTCACGGTAGGTCAGGACCTCGATCCCGATGAGCCGGCCTTGAGGATCGACCCCGACCATGAAGGTGATCGGCCTCTCCTTTCCGATGACGTTGAGGACGACCGCGTACCCGATCGTCACCGCGGAATCCGAACCGGTCCCTCGATAGAACGTGTAAACATTCTCCTCGATCCGTTTTTCCAGCCGCTGGCTGATTTCGGCCGCCTGTGGATCGGTGAGGGTCACCGTTTCCTTCTTAAACTCCCGGCCTTCCGGCATCATCAGGCGAAGGGCTTCTTCGTCCGTCAGGTAGACCGTTCCGGACACGGCGGGCGGTTTCAGAACCAGAAGTCCCGCCGCGGCCATCAAGCCGACGAGAAACCGTCGCCGGTTCAATCCTCCCGAGCAAACCCGTTTCCAATTCCGGGTGGTCTTAATCGAAAAGCTCCCGGCCCGGACTTCAAAGAAGCAGGCTTCTACTTCCTCCTGCAAATCCAGCAGGGCCCTTCCGGATCGGGCTCCCAAGACAAAAGCGGCCGTTGATAACGCGTCGGCCTCGGTCGCCGTGGGCGCGATCACGGTGACGCCGGCCGATCCGGCTGCAGGGTAGCCTGTGCGCGGATCGCAGATGTGGCCGTACCGTCTTCCTTCGTAGTTGAAGAACTGTTCATAGGCCCCGGAGGTTGCAATGGCCCGATCACGTATTTGAACGGTCTGGATGATCCTGCCGGAACCGCTCGGATCCCGGATTCCGACCCTCCAGGCATCGTGATGTTTTGAAGGGCCCAAGGCAAAGGCCGTGCTCCCGCAGCTGACCCATGCACGGTTGATCCCGTTTTCTTTCAGGACGGCGACGGCCCGGTCCACCGCATAACCTTTTCCCATCCCGCCCAGGTCGATTTCCATCCCGGGTCGACGGAGAGTCAATTCAAAACGGACTTCGTCGATACAGACCTGCCGATAACCGAGACGCTCGATCGTCGCCTGAATCCGTTCCTCGTCGGGCGGAACCGTACGCGGCCCTTCCGGTCCGAATCCCCACAGCCGGCTCAGCGCTCCGGCCGTCGGATCGAAGGCCCCTTCCGTCAAGACGGCATACCGCAACGCCTCGGCGATGACCCGGCCGACCTCGGGATTGATCCTTATTCTGCACGGGCCGTTGCAGCGGTTGATCCGGGAGATTTCGCTGCCGGGTCGGAAGCGGGACAGGAGCGATTCAACCCTCTCGATCTCCTGATCGGCCGCCTCGACCGCCCGACGCTCATCGGGGGGAGTTCCATGGGCCCTGATCTCCCAAGGGGTTCCCATATGAATCCGTTTCAATTGCAGCATCGTTAGAACATGAACGCCATCCCTAGGTTTGTGCGATGCCCGGTTTGATCGGCCCCATCGCGCCAGCGCTCCTGGTCGATCTTCAGCGCGACATCTCGGTGGGGAAAGTAGGTGATGCCGTAGGTGATCACCCGGCGGTCGTTGGCCTCATCGGCCGGGCCGGTCGCGGCCGCGGCCCCGCCCGCAACCTTGGCCTGGGTGTTAAAATGCTCGATCCGACCGAATAAGACGAGGTCCTGTTCGGTGCCCGGAAGGAGGAGGGGCAAGGTGTGAAGGGCGATCTCGGCCATTCCGCCGGTCATCTCCTCTCCAATGGTTTGATCCAGCGCGGTCGAAAGGTCCTCGGTTCCGCTGACATGGGTCATGATGTAGGTTCCGCGCGCCTCGAAAGGCCCACGGCGGGCATGAAGGTCCAGATCCCAAAGGGACACGGCGACGCCTTTCGGCACGACCGAGGAGCACGGCGCGATGCAGGAGTTCTCGGTTCGCTGGCTTGCCCCTCCGGTATAGTAAGAACCTCCCACTTGAATCCCGGGCAGCCCGACATATTCGATCCGGCCCACGACCGCCATCTGATCCGCCCCTTTTAGATCCTCGGACAACGGGACGATCTCGCCGAGTCCGTTATTGGCACTGAATTGACTCGCGTCCAACCCCGTCACATAGTAAACCCGCGCGTTGAGTCCAGAGGACAGGCTGCCGACCAGCCCCGCGCCGCCTTCCTGCCAAGTGGTTGGAATCAGGAAACGCTGAACATACGGACGCTCGACACTGTAGAACTGCGTGGGTTCATGAAACTCGTTGAGATCCCCGACCGGCATGAGTAGGCTGCCCACTCGAGCCTGGAGTCCGGGGGTCAGGTCGAACTCCAGGTAGCCGAACTCCAGTTCTATTTCCTGCCCGGCGTGTTCCCATTCCACCTCACCCTGAAATCGGATCCGGTCGTTGAACGGCACGCCCCAGCCGAGAACCAACCGATGGAAGTCCATGGTTGTCCGGTCATCCGTCGATGGAAACCCTCCGCGGTCTGAATTCACAAACGGGCTGTTGTAGTGCATTTCGCCGTAGCCGTAAAAACTGATCTTTGTGCCTTCTTCGGATTCGGCCGCGGCCATTTCATCCCGGCCGAGACCCACACCCAGACAAACCACCATCGAAAGAAGAATCAATCGTTGTTTCATCGAAAACCTCCTTATGAGCCCCGTCTTCGGGGTGGTTGGGGCTCTGGGTTCTCGATTGACCTCGGGCCGTAGGTGGTTCTTGATCGTTTACGCTTAAATAAACGGTGTCAATCCAAAATAAAAAAGCCCGCGTCCTTCGGCGTGACATGGACGTGGGCTCTGGGTTGAAACCGCTGGCCGCTTCCGGGGATTACAGTCGAACCGTTACTGTTTTCGATCCTCCATTGAAATTAGACAGCGGGATCAGCGCCAGTCGTTTACAGCGCCTGCATTTAAGTTCGATCGCGGAGCCCACCAGCTTTGCGACCAGACTGCCGCATTCGCACCGAACTTCATGTGAGTTCGGTTGATCCGAGGCCGCTTTGTGTTTCCCGTTGGTTTCCATGTCCATCCTTACTGTGCCAGATCGTGGCGTTGCCGCCGGAGCCAAATCAGGGTGATGGGAAAGTAAAAGAGATAGAAGAGGGCCTGGATCAGCGAAGGGCTGGAACGATACCCAAAAATACCCGCGACCAGAGACCCCAAAAGCGAACGCTCGCTCAAAAACCAGGAAGTGTTCCAGATCGGTTCCATCAACGGAGGAACCAGTCCCACCGAGACCAGCTTTCCGATTCCCGAGGAGAGCATGCCGGCCGCCATAAAAAGGAGGATGAACCCGCTCACCCGGAAAAACGGTCTCAGGTCGAGGTGGCCGAAGCCCTTGAAAAAGAGCCAGGTCATCAGGACGCCGAGCCCGACCCCCAGAAGTCCGCCCATCACCGGAGGGGCGACCGAAGTTATCCCTCCTCCTTGCAAGAAGAAACCCCAGAGAAAAAGGACCGTCTCCATGCCTTCACGAAACACACCCACAAAAGCCAACGTGGCCAGGGCCCACAGCCGGTTCTTGGAAATCGCCAGTTCCGCCTCGTGTTGAAGCGCCCCTTTGATCTCCCGGGCGTTGTGATGCATCCAGATCACCATGTGAGTCAAAACGCCGGTCGCGAGGAACAGGATGGCCGCTTCAAATATATCCTCGCCGATGTCCTTGAAGAACACGGACAGGTAATCGGACATTCCCGCGAAGATCAGGCTGGCCAAAACCGCCCAGAGCGCGCCCCAATACACAAAGCGAAACTGTTTGGACTGGCCGATCTTGTTCAGGTAGGTTAACAAAATACCCACGATCAGGGCGGCCTCGATGGTTTCTCTCCATGTAATGATAAACGTTCCAAGCATTCCGAGGGTTTCCTATCTATTATTTATAGGGTCTCGCTGGGAAGATTTCCTGAGACTCTGCACGCGGGCCTCTACTCGGCAATGACCTTTCCCTGGGCCGTGTCCGGATGGAAGTCCCCGAAGAAGTCATAGCTGCCCGGTTTAAGCGGGGGAAGGAAGATCGTGATGGATTGGCCGCCGCGCACGACCCTTTCCCGGTTGAGACTGAAGCTTTCGAATTCCTCGGCGGTTTCATCCTCATTGCTCACGAGTAATTTCACCTTCGTATTGGCCTTCACCCTGACCTCGGAGGGGGAGAAGCGATGATCCTTGATGAGAATGCGGATCCCATCCTCCGCGTCCGCCGTGCCGAGGAGCCATAGCCCGAGCCCGAGTAGGAGACCAAAATGCAAGGCCGCGCCCCTCTTCATCCTTGTTCGCCGGTTCGTATCGGGAAAAACGGTTCGTCGTTTCATGTCAGTGGGTTTTTGGGGGATGATCAACGGGGGGCCGCCTTCTGCCAATCCCGACACTTTTCCCAATCGATGCAATGTCCGAAGAGCTCCAGCCGGTGATGGCTGAGTGTGAAGCCGTGCCGGGCGGCCATTTTTTCCTGAAGCCGTTCGATGGCGGGAGATTCAAACTCGATAATCTTGTCGCATTTATCACAGATCAGGTGATCGTGGTGCTTTTTGTTGATCACATTGTCGTAAATCGTCCGGGTATCGTCAAAGTGCCGTTGCTGTCCGATGCCGACTTCGCACAAAAGGTTCAAGGTCCGGTAGATGGTGGCCAGGCCCATTCGTTGGCGTCCCTTCCGGGAGATCTGACGATGCAGTTCTTCGGCCGTGATATGATCCACCTTGAGAAAGGCTTCCAGGATCGTTTCCCGCTGTTGAGTCAGTTTGAGTTGCTTCTCGGCCAGGTAGTCTTTTAATCGAGCGACTTCTTTGTTCAAGGGCAGTGCCTTGGTCATTTCACACCCCCGGGTGTTCGTTGAAATTGATTCTGATTCTCAAAATACAGGAGCGGCGGCCCGTTTGTCAAGCAGATTTGTGAATCGAAAAAAGGCCGGGCGGATTATCTTGCGAGATAGAATTCGATGAAGAGCAGCGCAAACCAGCCGATTTGGAGGATGAACCAGCCGCCGATCAGGATGAACTCCAGCGTGGTGTTGAATGAAATGGAGAAGTTTTCGGCGGCCATGGTGTAGACGTCTTCGAGGATGTCCAGTTTCTCGTTGATATTCTTCCGCCACTCCTCGAGGTGGAATTTTTTCGAGATGAGGGCATACAGCCGGGCCGTGTACCAGTCCCCGATCAATTTGATGCTGTGTTCGATCGCCTGGGATTCCAGGATGGAGGTGGTCCGGGTCTGGATGATCTCCCGCAGCACGGACCGTACCTGCTTGGACCGGAGCCAGGACTGTTCCGGACGCCGGCGGAGCAACTGGAGGGTGGTTTTCAGCCGTCCATCCAGCTCCTCGTCCAGCATGCGGGATTTCAAGAGCTGAAGGTTGGTGATTTCGAACAGTTCGATATTCGCATCAAAGTCTCCATGAGGGTCGAAAATGAAGGCCCCGTCCCAGTCTACCACCGTCAGATCGTCCTTGCCGTATTTGAGATTCGACCGGAGGGTCGCTTTGATTTCTTCCTCGTCCAGGAGGATCTGCTCCTTTTTAAGCAACGCGGCGATCTTTTCGCCGTGAAGCGCCAGGAACATCTCGGGATCTCCTTGATAATCCGAAATGCAGTAGACGCTGTATTCTTCGTCGAATTCCGGGTTGCACTGAAACTCGTTCAGGAAGCGACGGCTCTCCAGCAGCAGGTCCCGGTTGAGCTCGAACAGCGGCTCCGCCGCGAGATCCTGAAACTCGAACGTGGCTTCGACGATGACGGTGTCGGGGACATAGGCCTTGACGACAAAAGTGGCTTCCCGGTCGCGGATCTCGCCCTTTTGTGTGCGGATGATCGCCTGCTTCGGAATGACGTCGGGATAGTTGGGAGAACTTTTGAGCACGCGGCTTTCGACGATCGCCGTGGCCTCCAGATTCAATCCGGTCTGACCCACCAGGAAAGTGACACAACGGCCTTTCAGGGCCATTTCCTGTCGCCCGTTTTCCATAAACGCATCATACGCAGCCGCCGGATGGGTGTCAAGGAAAGCGGCGGAGCTTGCCAGTTTTGTCTTGACAAATCATTACCCCTGGCCTACTATCTGCGTATGCTTCCATCCAAGAAAACCTCGTCTTTTCCAACCATTCAAGACATCTGGGAGCGATACCGTCCGGACCTGCTGAAGGTGGAGGCGCAGATCCAAAAAAACCTTTCGTCGGAAGTTCCGCTCATCAATCAGGTGGCGCAGTATATCCTCAACAGCGGCGGCAAACGAATCCGGCCGCTTCTGATGATCCTGTCGTCCAAGCTCTGTCCGTCACCGGGCGAAGACCATATTTTGCTGGCGGCCGTCGTGGAATTCATTCACACCGCCACGCTGCTTCACGACGACGTGATCGATGAAGGGAACCTTCGGCGGGGGAAAAAAACGGTGCGAACGCTGTGGGGAAACCACGCGAGCATTCTGGTCGGGGATTACCTTTATGCCACGGCCGTGGCCAACGGCCTGAGCCTGAACAACCAGGAAGTGAACCTCAATCTGCAAAGGGCGTGTTCCCAGATGATTGAGGGAGAGATGGTCCAGCATGCCTACAACAGCGACTTGGCGATTACCGAGTCGGACTACCTTCGAATCATCCAACATAAAACGGCCAGCCTGATCGCCGTATCCTGTCATCTGGGAGGGGTTGTGAGCGGCGGATCACCCGAACAGAAAGAGGCCCTGTATCAATTCGGACAAAACCTCGGAATGGCCTTCCAGGTTGCGGATGACACGTTGGATTATATCGCCCAGACGCAGCGGCTGGGTAAGACGCTCGGGGCGGATCTCCGGGAAGGCAAAGTCACGCTCCCCCTGATTCATCTGCTGCGGAATTGTTCGGATGAAGAGAAGGATCGGGTCACTCATACCTTCGGGGTGAACGAATCGTCCGATAAACAATTTGATGAGATCCTGGACCTGATGCACCGTCATGGATCCATCGAGTACGCGTTTTCCGTGGCCCGGGGATACATCCAAAAGTCCGCCGGTATCTTGGAATCGTTCGGCCCTTCCGTCCACAAAGCGGCGATGGAAGTGGTCGCGGATTATGTCGTCTCCCGCGATCATTGATTCCGCGATCGACTCCGATGCAAGCACCCAAACCCCATCCGTTGGTTGAATTAGCCCAAGAAGCCATCCATGAATATCTGAGCCGGCGGATCGTGATGCCGCCACCCGTTTCCCTGGCCGGGGCTTTTTCCCGGCCCGCGGGCACGTTTGTTTGCCTGAAGAAAAACGGCCAATTGCGCGGTTGTGTGGGTACCTATGAGCCCGCGCGGGCTACGGTGGCCGAAGAGGTGGTTCATAACGCGATTGCCTCGGCCACCCGCGACCCCCGTTTTAGTCCCGTGATCTTGCCGGAGTTGAAGGAGATCGACTGTTCGGTGGACATTCTTTCGATTCCGGTCCCAACCGCCGCGCAGGACTTGGATCCCCGGCGATTGGGGATCTTGGTTGTACAGGGTCCGAGGCGCGGCTTGTTGCTGCCGGATCTGGACGGTATCCAGACGGCAGAGCAACAGATCCGGGAGGCGAAGCAGAAGGCCGGCATCATGACCGATGAGGCGGTCGAGCTTTACTCTTTTACCGTGCAGCGGTTCCGCTGATGGCGCATCGGCCGCGTTCCCGGTCCGTTCGGGCCGGGGAGAGGCCGAAATAAAATCTTAGGTTTAGTCCCTTTCCCGGCGGAGGTTCCACGCCGTTTTACCGGGTGGGAGCTTCGATCATCGTTTCGGAGGGTTCCGATGGCTGTTCTCTTACCGTTTCAAGGCCTTCGTTTCAATGCCAATAAGGTCAAAGATCTTCGCAAGGCGGTCTGCCCGCCGTACGACGTCATCGATGGCCCGGCACAGGACCGCTATTATCACGCCCACGAGTACAACATCATTCGGGTGGAATTGGGCAAGGAGAACCCCGACGACAGTCCGACAAACAACCGCTACACCCGGGCCGCGGCGTATTTGAAAGATTGGGTTAAACAGGGAGTGCTCGAAAGGGATTCCGAGCCGTCCCTGTATTTATACAAACTCGATTACCTTTTGCCGACCCAGGAGAAGAAAACACTGAAGGGTTTCTTTTCTCTGGTTCAACTGGAGGAAATCGGAAAAGGAAAGATTTTTCCGCACGAGTTTACCTTTCCAAAGGCCAAACAGGATCGCCTCCGGCTGATGCGAGCCTGCCAAGCCAACACCAGTCCCATTTTCATGCTTTATTCCGACCCGGGCGGTGATCGGATCGCCGGGTTGGAACGTTCGGTCGATGAAGCCCATCCGCTGATCAATATCGTCGGCGAAGAGGAGATCCGCCACCGGCTCTGGAAGATTTCAACGCCGTCTGTGGTGGATACCCTGTGCGACTCCATGAAGGATCATCCCCTGTTTATTGCGGACGGCCATCATCGCTATGAGACGGCCCTGACCTTCATGGGCGAAATGAGGGCCAAGGATCCCTCCCCGGGGCCAAAACCGTACGAGGCCGTTTTTATTTTCTGCTCCAACATGGATGACGCCGGCATCTCGCTGCTGCCGATTCACCGAGTCATCCTGAACCCGCTGCCCTGCGATCTAAAAACCCTGAAGCATCGGTTGGCGCAGTCGTTTGACGTGACCCATATGGACTTCAATAACACCACGGAATCCCGGGTTCGGAAAAAACTTTTCGAGGAGATGTCGAAGGCGGGCCAATCCGCGACCGTCTTCGGCCTGTACGCCGGGAGCGAGCCCTCTTTTCATTTATTGAAGCTGAAACCGGAGTTTGCGCCCAAGACCTCCAAGGCTCTGGAGGGGTTGGATGTTTCGATCTTTCAAAAAAACATCCTGGAAGGCGCATTGGGGATTACCGACCCCGCGGCCAAGAAGGAAGGTCAGGTCCAGTTTGTCAAAGACGAAGAGAAGGCGATCAAGGCGGTCCAAAGCCGTTCGGCCGGTCTGGCCTTCTTCCTCAATCCGACCAAGATCCGACAGGTGCGGGACGTGGTCCTGGTCGGAGACCGCATGCCGCAGAAATCCACTTATTTCTATCCCAAGCCGCTGACGGGGTTGGTGCTGAACAAGTTTTGAGGATGTCTTCCCCCTGATCCGTGTAACTTTCTCCCGGGATGCGGGATGCACACAAAGAGCAAGATGAATTCATCCGTTCTAATCTTATTAGAAAAGGAGCCATCGTGGAAAAGGATCCGGTCTGCGGGATGATGATCGACGAGAAAAAGGCGGCGGGGAATTCCGTTTATAAAGGCACGACGTATTATTTCTGCGCGAAGAGCTGCAAGGAGAAGTTCGACAAGAATCCGGAACATTACCTGGCGCTGAAGTAAATCGCCCCGAGGCCAACGCCATGGTACCGCGTATCTCCGTCATCATCCCGACGCTCAATGAAGCCACGGTCATCGAGAAGACAATGGCGGCCTTGTCGAAACGGGATGGTCTGGAACGGATCGTTGTCGACGGACACAGTTCGGATGACACGCGGGCGTTGGCCGGACCGTATGCGGATAAGGTTCTGTTGACGGAGGCCGGCCGGGGCCGGCAGATGAATGCCGGAGCCCGCGCGGCGGCCGGCGAGGTGTTTGTGTTTCTTCATGCGGATTCTTGTTTATCGGATGACGCTTTTCGTGAACTGATCCGGGCGCTTGAAGATCCCGACGTTTTGTGGGGAGCTTTCCGTCTGGGGATTGATTCCCCACGAAGGATCCTGCGCCTTGTGGCGGCGGCGGCCAATTGGCGGACCCGCCTGACCGGGATCCCATACGGGGACCAGGGAATCTTCGTGCGCCGGTCGGTCTTTGAACAGTCGGGCGGGTATCCTGAAATTCCGATCATGGAGGATCTCGAGTTCGCCCGACGACTCAAGAGCCTGGGGAAAGTCAAGTTGCTGTCCCGACCGATCGTGACTTCATCCCGACGGTGGGACAAAGAAGGGGCGGGTTACACCACGTTGCGCAACCAGATCTATGTGGTGCTTTATTATCTGGGCGTCTCCCCGGCCCGATTGGCACGGTGCTACCGGACCGTCCGATAAGAGAGGTTGCATGCCTTCCCCCTCCAGCCCGTCTCGCAATAAGATCGATCCCTCGGTCTTCATCGCAGAAACGGCCACCGTTGTGGGCGACGTTTCGATCGGAAAGTCCTCCAGCGTCTGGTTCTCGGCCGTGGTTCGCGGCGATATCGCCCCCATTCGCGTGGGGGAAGAGACCAACATCCAGGATGGGGCGGTTCTTCATGTCGGACACGGATTTCCCTGTGTGATCGGAAGCCGCGTCACGATCGGCCACGGCGCGATGGTGCATGGGGCCACCGTCAAGGACGGAGCGATGATCGGGATCGGAGCGGTCGTCTTGAACGGTGCCGTCATCGGCGAGAACGCGCTGATCGGCGCCGGCGCGGTGGTGACCGAAAATACGGTTATCCCTCCCGGTTTCCTGGTCACGGGGATTCCCGGCCGGCCCATTCAGCCCATCCGTCCCGAACAACGCGACTATATTCTGAAAGCCGCAAGCAACTATGTCCGGTACGCGCAGGACTATAAACGGGCCGTTCAAGGACGCGCCCGACCCGCGAAACGAAAACCATCCTTCAATCAGAGGAGAAAATCATGAAGACCGAACATCAATACGGCTATTCCAAAACGGTGAACGTTCCCTACGAAGAAGCCTTGGTGAAGATTGCGGAGGAGCTTAAAAAAGAAGGTTTCGGGGTGCTCACCGAAATCGACGTCAAAGAAACGCTCAAAAAAAAGCTGGGGGTGGATTTCAAAAAATACAAGATTTTGGGGGCATGCAATCCGAACCTCGCCTATCGGGCCCTGAGTCAAGAAACCGAACTGGGATTGTTTCTCCCCTGCAACGTGATTGTTTATGAAAACGAAATAGGAAAGACCGTGGTCTCGGCGATCAATCCGATCGTCGCGCTCAGCCGGATCGATAACCCCCTGCTGGAACCTATTGCCCAGGAAGTATCGGTCCGCCTCCAGAAAGTCGTTGCGGCATTATAAGAAATTTATTTTAATTCAATTGGTTAGGCTTCCTTTGTGGTTTGACAGGAGGGGGAGTTCTGTTATACTAAAAATAGGATTGGGATGGAACTGTCCATGTAAAACCCGTAAGATCCGTTAAACTTCCTCCCGATCGATTTCCCGTGATACACCGAGGCATGTGATGTCGAAGGCCAGAATACTCTTAATCGAGGATAATCCCCTCCAAGCCAAACAAACCCAGGCTGTCGTGGAGGCGGGCGGCCATGAAGTCATATTGGCCGAGAATGGAGGGACCGGATTCCGATTGGCCAAGACCCAACCCATCGATCTTGTTTTATTGGATGTCGTCCTTCCTGATTTTTCCGGAGCACAGATCTGCCAGTGGTTGAAGCGGGACGAGTCGACCCGTTCCGTACCCGTCATTATGCTGACCTCCAAGGGCTCGGTGGAAGACAAAGTGGCCGGTTTGCAGATCGGAGCGGATGATTACGTTCCCAAGCCGTTCAGCGATAAAGAGTTGCTGGCACGGATTCAGGTTTGCCTGCGGACAAAAATGCGGGAAGACGAGCTTCGGGGCGCCAATGATCAACTCGAAAATCAATTGCTGGATGTCAGACAGAGGGCGATTACGGACGCCGGCACCGGACTTTACAATCGACGGCATTTCTTCGAACTGCTGGATCGAGAGTTCTCTCGCGCCAAGCGATTTAACGAACCCTTTAGCTGTCTCATGATGGATATCGACCATTTCAAGGAAATCAACGATTCCTTCGGCCATCCGATCGGGGACAAGGTCCTGGTCGAAATCGCAGGGATTCTGAAACAGAGCGTGCGATTGATCGAGGTGGCGGCTCGATACGGAGGAGAGGAGTTCGTTCTCTTGCTCCCCAAGACCCGCCCGAACGAGGCGATTAAACCCGCCACCCGAATCCTTGAAAGCGTTTCCTCGCTCCGTTTTCCAGGGTTTCCGCCGGACCGGATCATCACAATCAGCATCGGAATTTCCGGGCTTCCCGATTCCTTGATCGCCTCCAAGGAGGATCTCATTCGATCCGCCGATTTCGCCCTGTATAAAGCCAAACGGGCGGGAAGAAACCGCATCGAGTTGAGCGACGGGGGGGAATTGACCAAGGGTAAGGTTTAGCCCCCCTGCATGTAGGACAGCCGCACCCTTTTCCCTTTTAAATCCTCCTGCGCTTTACGATAGCGTTCCGGTGTACCGATGTCCATCCAATAATCCCCGAACTCGTGACCGAGAAGCCGCTCCCCCTTTTGAAGCATCTCCAGATAGGCATCGATGATGGTGGAGAAACCTTGATCGGGGATATAGGAGAGGACGCGGGGATCCATCACGTGGATGCCGGCGAACATCCTTTTGGCAAGGGCCTTTCCCGTCCAATCCGGTCGGCCCAGAAATTGGCGGATCCGGCGCTGCGGGTCGATGCCGACCGCTCCCCATGAATCGACCTCCGGATCTTCCCTCAGGACCAGGGTGGCCGTGCCATTTTGGCGCTGATGAAATTCGACGAGCCGGTCCAAGCGGATCTCCACCAAGATGTCGCTGTTGATCACCAGAAAAGGTTCGTCGGAGAAGAAGCGGGCCATTTTTTTGATTCCGCCGCCGGTTCCCAGGATCTGGGGTTCTTCCGAATACCGGATCTTCATTCCCCATCGGGATCCGTCTCCCAGGGCCTGCACGATTTTTTCCCCCTGGTAGTGCAGGTTGATGACGACCTCCCTCAGCCCGTATTTTCGAAGCAGCCGCAGCGTATACTCGATCAAAGGTCTATCCTCGAGCGGGAGGAGCGGTTTCGGCAGATTGTCCGTTAAGGGCCTGAGGCGGGTCCCCAGGCCGGCGGCCAGGATCATCGCTTTCATTTATTGAAATTCCGCCACATAAGGTTGAAGGACATCCCTCAGCTTCTTCAACTCCTCGTATCGATTCAGATTGCGCCAAACATATCCCAGCGTCTGGGGTATATAGGGAAGAAGATGAGGCCTTTTTTTCACGATATCAATATAGACAAACCGTCCGGCCGCTTTCAGGTTCCGCTGGAGGCTCATGAGATCGAACAGCTTGCGAAAGGGAGCCCGCTCCGGTCTTTGCAAACCCTTGTTGTTCCATTCCGACCGCCGATCCAGGAAATAATTGATCAGGTCGTCCACCACCGGTTCCGGAAGAACGGCATAAGAATCTCTCAGCAGGGAGGCCAGATCGTAGACACACGGGCCCATCAGGGCATCCTGAAAATCCAGCAGCCAGATACGCTCCCCATGGACCATCAAATTGCGGCTGTGGTAGTCCCGGTGCGTAAGGACCCGGGGTTCCCTGGCCAATGTTTCGCTGATCTTTAAAAATTCCCCGCGAATGGTTTCCCGGTCGCCCGGGTTGATCGAAGCCCCGGTCCGGGCCTCGATCCCGTACTCGAGAAAATGATCGAATTCCCACATGAAAAGAGGCATGTCGAAGGCGCGGCCGAAGGCGATGCAGTTCGTGTTTCGATCGTGGGTCGCCGGTCCCTGGATCTTCAACAGTTCATCGATGGCGAGCCGGTAGTACCGTCGGATTTCCTCGGCCGTGCGGGCCTTCAACTCCTTTTCCAGCGTTTGGTCTCCCAGGTCTTCCAGAAAAAGTAGACCGGCCTTGGGATCATAATAATGGAGTTTCGGGACGGCGACGTCCGATCGGGCCAGATGGCGGAGAATGTTGACATACGGGATTTCGTCGACCCGGACCGTCGAGGCCGATACGGCCTCTTCCGATTTCTTGAACGCCTCCGGTTCGGCCAGCTCCATGAGGATCAGCGTGGCCGGACCATCCCGATTTGTGTAATGAAGACGGTAGTAGGACCGGTTGGAGGCGTCCCCTGGAAGCGCGCGGATGGCGACGTTTGCAGGGGCGATGTCCAGCTTTGTTTTCAGGATGGCGAGAACGGTCTCTCGGTCGAGCATCGAACAAATTGTGCCATTAACCTTTTTTTCTGTCAACCGTTGAAAACGGGGTGGACTTGGGAGTATGATGCCCGCATGCGTATCCTCTTGCAGCATCCGAAACGGGAAACCGAGATCAAGGGGCCCAAGACCGTCGGCCAGCTGTTGAAGAGACTGGATCTTCTGCCGGAGGCCGTGTTGGTCCTCCGGGGCGATGAGCTGGTCACGGAAGACGAAGCGCTGCGGGAGGACGATATGATCGAGATACGGCCGGTGATATCGGGGGGATAACTGCAAAAGCGGGTGGCCGAAGCGGGGCGCCCCACCGAGCGCAGCCGGGGTCCCTACACCGGGCGGGGTGGCGAGCACGGTGGGGCTGCTGAAGGACAGGACCCGCTTTTGCCTGTGAATAGAGGAGATCCGTAGCTTGCGCTGCCGACGATGCGGCGGGAAGGCCGTTCTGAAAATGCCGCGGCATAACACCTCGGTTTGCGCCGCTTGCCTGAACGATTACGTCCTCGAGCAGGTCCGGCGGGCGATCCATGACCAGAAGATGTTCGAACGCGCCGACCGGATTCTGGTGGCCGTTTCGGGTGGAAAAGACAGCCTCACGCTGTGGGACATTCTGATTCGCCTGGGCTATGACACGGCCGGTCTGCATATCCAGCAGGGCATCGGAGATTATTCCGAGGCCTCCCACCGGAAAACGGCCGACTTCGCCCGGTCCCGCTCCGTCGAGCTGATCGTTCATTCTCTCAAAGAGGAAGAGGGAGCCGGGGTGCTGGAACTCGCCGACCTGACCGACCGGAGTCCCTGTTCCGCCTGCGGGGTGATGAAGCGGTACAATTTCAACCGGATTGCTCGCGACCGTGGATTCGACGTCCTGGCGACGGGCCACAATTTGGACGACGAGGCGTCCCGTCTCTTGGGCAATCTCCTTCGGTGGCAGGAGGATTATCTCGCCAAGCAGTCGCCGGCGCTTCCCTCCACCCATGAAAAGTTGGTAAAAAAAGTCAAGCCGCTCTACCGCCTGGCCGAGCGCGAGATCACGGCCTATGCGGTCGTCAACAAGATCGACTACGTGATCGAGGAATGCCCGATGAGCGTCGGGTCCAAGATGCTCGTGAACAAGGAGGTCTTGAACCGGCTCGAGGCGGACGCCCCCGGGACGAAGCAGGCCTTCTACTTCGGTTTTCTGGAGCGACGCAGAGGGGAAGACCTGTTTCGCGAAGACGAAAAGATTCAATCCTGCACCCGCTGCGGCCAACCGACCACGGGAGCGATCTGCTCCTACTGCCGGATTTTGGAAAAGGTAAAGGCCGCGACATGACAGCCCTGCGCCCCGGGGATCGCATCCATCTCGTCAGTAACAAAGGCCGGCGGTACAGCGTGGTGCTGCAAAAGGGCGGCGTCTTCCAGTTCAGCGGCGAGCGGTTTTCGCATGACGATCTGATCGGCCGGCCGGAGGGCGTTTCGGTCCGAACCTCCCGCGGGACGCCTTTCATCGCCCTCCGACCGACGCTCGCCGAGTATGTCCTTAAAATGCCGCGCGGCGCACAGGTGATCTACCCCAAAGACCTCGGACTGATCCTGATGTGGGCCGATATCTACCCCGGCGCGAAGGTTTTGGAGGCCGGAATCGGCTCCGGCGCGCTCACGATGGCGCTGCTTCGGTCCGTGGGGGAGAAAGGTTTTGTGATTTCCTATGAGATCCGCGAGGACTTCGCCAAGCGGGCCCAGGAGAACATCAACCAATTTCTGGGGCCGACGACGAATCTCGTTGTACGGCTGAAAAATATTTACGAAGGGATCGAGGACGGACCGGTGGACCGCTTGGTGCTCGACCTTCCGGAACCCTGGCATGTGGTTCCGCATGCCGTCACGGCCCTTCGTCCGGGCGGAGTTTTTCTCTGTCTGCTCCCGACCGTTCCTCAAGTCCAGCAGGTCGTCGCGGCCCTCCGGGCCGAGAAGGGTTTCGGGTTCATAGAATCCTTCGAGACGCTTCTTCGCACCTGGAATATCGACGGACGCTCCGTCCGCCCCGACCACCGCATGGTGGCGCATTCGGCCTTTCTGACCGTTGCGCGGCGTGTGGTTCCGCAGGAAACAACCTGATGCGCTTTGTTTAGTTTCGATATCGTTTTGCGCCATTCCGATTCAGATCCGATATAAATTGAATACCGCAACCACGAGGAGGGGGCACCCATGCTGAAAGAATTCAAGGAATTCGCGATAAAGGGGAACGCCATCGACATGGCCGTCGGGATCATCATCGGCGCGGCCTTCGGGAAGATCGTCAGCTCGCTGGTCAACGATATCTTGATGCCGCCCATCGGCCTCCTGGTCGGCAATGTGGATTTTTCCGGACTGTTTTTGAGTCTATCCGGACAGCCCTATCGGACGCTGGCCGAGGCGAAGGCGGCCGGCGGTGCGACCATCAACTACGGCCTGTTCATCAATACCGTCATCGATTTTCTCATCGTCTCGTTTGTCATCTTCATGCTGATTCGCCAGATCAATCGATTGAAGAAGGAGCCGGCCGCGCAACCGGCCGCGCCCACCACCCGGGATTGCCCCTACTGCTTCTCGGCGATCTCGATCAAGGCGACCCGTTGTCCTCATTGCACGGCTCAGGTGGAAAGGGCGAAGTAAGGGTTTGTCGTGCCACCCATGGGGTGTAAAAACCAAACTCGACCATTGTCATTCGTTCGACCGGGAGGAACTCAATATGAAGCGGATCATCTCTCTTGTTTTGATATCGGGTTTAATGGGAAGCGCCACGGTTCCGGCCTGGGCCGATGAACCTCCCCCGCCCTGGAAAGGGAGCGTGGGACTGGCCTATGTGGAAACCTCCGGCAACAGCTCGTCCAAGACGTTTTCGGGCGAACTGAAGGTCGAGCGAAACTTTTCATCCTCCAAGCTCACGCTACAGGGCAGCGCCATGTATGCCGAGAGCAACGACGTCACGTCGGACGAGAGCTGGTCCGGATCCCTCAAATACGATCGAAATCTCACCGAACGCAGCTACCTCTATCTTCTCCAGAAGACGGAGCGAAACACGTTCCAGGGAATCGAGTTCCGTTATACCTATCAGGGCGGTATCGGGTATTACCTCCTCAACAGTCCGGCCGACGTTTTGAAGACGGAGCTCGGCGCCGGCTATATTCACGAGGACCAGATCAACCCGTTCCCGGATCGGGGATTTCCGAGCGCGCGCGTCTTCGCCGGTTACACCCACAATTTCACCGAAAAGAACCGCTTCGATGAATGGGTGGAATACCTGCCGAATTTGAAAAATGGACAGGATTATCTGATCAACGAGGAAACGGCCGTGATTACGAATCTGGTTGGAAGTCTGGCCTTGAAGGTGTCCTTCGATGTCGCCTACGACAACCTTCCGCCGCCGGATCACGAGAAAAGCGACCGGACCTTCAAGACGGCCTTGCTGTACACATTTTAGGACGGGGCCGCTTTGGCGCCCGTATGGAACCGGTCGAGGGCGGCCAACCATCCGGCCGAGAGAAGGTAGGCCGCGGCGAGGGCGATCGGGACGGGGGAGTCGGCCGCCCACGGCCAGAACAGCCGGCCGTCGGGAAACGGGGAATGGATCACGCCGAACAGGGCCGCGATTCCGCCCGCGGCGAGAAACGCGGCCGCGGCCCTGAAACGATGATCGATGATCATGCTCAAGGCGCCGGCCCACAGCATCGAAGAGATGATGAAGCCGTTCGCCAGAATCGTGATCGTCCGGACCGTGACGGCCGCGTCTCCCGTCAATTTCTCCACGGACACGCCGGCGCCGCCGAGGGCCGAGGTGACCTGGATGAGGACGAGATAGGCGATGGCCGGAAGAAAGGCCATCGCCACGGCTTTGTGATGGGCCGCCGGCGTGGCCGAGAAGGCCTGCGCCAGGATTTCAAGACCGATGAAAACGAGGATCGGCGCGACGGCCGCTTCCGGAATGATGTTCACGATCCAGGCCAGATAGCCCAGCACCCCGCCCAGTCCGACAAATAAAGCCGTGGCGAGCGTGTAGCCCGCTCCGGCGCCCATGTCTTTATAGGCCGGCTGGCCGATATACGGCGTGGTCTGGAGCACCCCGCCGCACAGTCCGCCGATCAAGGTCGAGATCCCGTCCGTCAATACAATGTCGCGCGCGTTATACTCGTCGCCGCCGGCCGCGGCGCTCTCGGTCACATCGACGCCCCCGATCACGATGGTCAGCGCGAAGGGAAGCACGAGCGCCAAATACGGACCCAGGCCGGACAGGCCCTGGATGAATCCGGCCGTCGGCCGGGGCAGCGCCACGCGCCACCCGGCACCCGGGCCGGTCCGGATTTCCGGGGGGATCAGGCCCGCGGCCGAAAGGGAATAATAAAGCGCGACGCCCACCGCGACGCCCGCGAAGGCCGCCGGGATACCCCCGGGCAGCCGGACGCGTCCGATAAAACCGGTTAGGATGATCACCAGCGACAGAAAACCGACGAGGGGCTGGTGGAACACCTTGAGCAAGGGGAAAAAACCGATCATGAGAATGGCGATCCCCGCGATCGGACCCAGTAATCCGGCGCGGGGCACCAGCCGTCGGAGATAGGGGGTCAGAAAGGCCAGGGGGATTTTGACCCCTCCCGCCACGACGATCGCCGCCGTGGCGATTCGCCAGGCCGCCTCGGGATCTTTTGTGGCCGCAAAGGCCGGACCGATGATCCCGAACGAAAAGGCGAACAGGGAAATGGTGTCGATCCCGAGCGGCATCGCGGTGACGTCCGCGCGCCCGGTTTTCCGGGCCAGGCGGACCGCCATGACCGAATAGACCAGATCCCCGATGAGAACGCCGACCACCGATCCCGGAACGATCCTGTAGAGAACCAGTTCCTTTGGAAACCCAAAAACACCGATCAGGATCCCGCTTAAAATGACCAGCTGGGTGACGTTGTCCAGCATCAGTCCGAAAAACGCGTTGATGTCCCCGGGCCGAACCAGCAGGGAACGCTTCATAGGGCGGTCTCCATCGCAGGGATTGTAAAAACCTGCGGAAGTATATACCACGCCCCCGGTCGTGGCAAGCGTTGTTTGACTTTTCCGGCTTAAATCGGGTAGAGTACGGACGGCGTTTATGTTGCCCAGTCTTGGGGAGAGGGGGTGCCCCGGCCGATCCTCAACTTAGACGAATCTATGTTTCTCTCTAAACTTGTGGGCTAGGGTTTGGACGCATGAGGAGGCCACATGGATACGGAGAAGGTCACCAAGGTTTACTCTGCTTACTCCGGTTTCTACGATCTGCTTTTCGGAAAGATTTTTCATAATTCCCGTGCCGCAGCAATCGATTTGCTGGACTTAAAATCGGGCGACCGTATACTGGAGGTCGGGGTGGGAACGGGCCTTTCACTTCCCCTGTATCCCCGGAACTGTTCCGTCATCGGGATCGACCTGACCGGGCCGATGCTTGAGCAGGGCGCCAAGAAGATCAAGAGGCTCGGGCTGGATCACGTCTATCTGCAACAGATGGACGCCACCCACATGGCCTTTCGGGATAATCTTTTTGATGCGGTCGTGGCGGCGTATGTCATGAGCACCGTCCCGCGTCCCCGGGCCGTGCTGGCCGAGATGATCCGCGTCTGCCGCCCCGGCGGGAAAATCGTCCTGCTCAACCATTTTTCCAACGGAAACCGCCTGGTCTCCCGGGTCGAAAAAACGATCTCGCCCCTTTGCACCTGGATCGGCTTCCGCTCGGATCTTTCGCTGGAGTCGCTTCTGGATCGAACCTGTCTGGATGTCGAACAAAATCTCAAAGTCAACCCCTTTAACTACTGGCATATCGTCCAGTGCGTCAATCGGAAGCCGATCAACGGTGTTTCTTATCCGGAACGGGCCCGCTTGGGCACCATGACATCCAATTGAGGATGGGCTAATCCCATGCACCGGGGCGTACCGTTCAATCCGCATCTTTTTTTTCTGGCCCATATCTTCTTCCTCGTCGTCTTCGTCGCCCTGGTCTGGGCCCTCGTGGTGGTGATCAAGAAACGCCGCGAGCCCAAGGCGCTGATCCTTTCCATCCTTCCGATGGCGCTGATCTTCATCACCACCTACTTCGCGACCCGCGTGCCGATCGCCCATCAGGTGATCAATATCTTCTACAACGCCATCCTGATCTTCAACGCCGTATATTTTTGGAAGACCGGCCCGAGCCCGACCGGGCCGCTCTACCTCGCCTCGGTCATCGGCACCGCCCTCGACTTCGCGATGCATTTCGTCATCATGTGACAGAGCTTTTCGGTGATGAAGGCCTCTGTCAGGACTGAGTAGGGGCGTACGGCCGTACGCCCCTACGAAATTCCCTTTTTCAATGTATTAGGGAGACGATCAGGCGGGTTCGATCACGCATCGAAGGGGGAAGCCGGCCGAGCGGGCCGCTTCGATCGTCTGTTGCTGGCGCAGCTCGGCCTCTTCCAACGGCAGCACGTCCACGACGGCCGCGCCGGTATTGTGGGTTTCGAGCATCAACTCGACCGCCGTGGCGGGATCCTTTTTGAAGATCGCGATCAGGATATGGACCACAAAGTCCATCGTTGTGACGTTATCGTTCAGAAAAATCACCTTGTAAGGCGGGAGCGTTTTTTCACGGATCGCTTCGTCCGTTTCTTGAATCGTGCCGGGTTGAGTGATCGTGGGCATCGGAATTCCGTAGTCGTATTGGTTTTTTTTCGCATTATAACATAGACATAAAGGCTGTCGCAGCACAACTTTATCTTGCTTTTCCGACCGATTGTCTGTATAGTGGCCCAACCCTGTAAAGCCCACGGTCCTGGTAAGGATGGGCTGGGGGAGTGGAACAAATGATCGCGAAGGAACATTCGAAAATGAAATCGAAAATGAGTCTGAAAATGACGTTGCAATGGACCTGGATCCTGAGCCTGTCACTGGCGGCCTTGCCCTTGGGGCTTGACCCGGCCCGGGGCGAATCCGCAGCGGGCGCCAAACTCATGACGGTCTCGGCCGGCGAAGAGATCTCGATCGAATACACTTTAAAACTCGAGGACAAGACCACGGTCGACTCCAATGTGGGGGGCGAACCGTTTAAATTTATTCAGGGAGAGCACCAGGTTGTTCCCGGTCTCGAGACGGCACTGGAGGGGCTTAAGGTGGGCGACAAAAAAACGATCAAGGTCGTCCCGAAAGACGGATACGGCGAAGTCGATCCCAACGCCGTCCAGGAAGTGGATAAGTCCCGAATCCCGCCGGAAGCCCTGGTCATCGGAACCCCCCTTGAAGGGACCGACCCTACGGGCCATCCGATCAATGCCCGGGTGAGTGAGATTAAGGAAAAGACGGTCATCCTTGATCTGAACCATCCCCTGGCCGGTAAAACGCTTTTTTTCGATGTTAAAATCCTCGATATCCAGGCTCAAAACAAGTCGGACTCACAAGACCTTCCCAAATAACGTCCCCGGATCGGTTAGGAAATCTCCCACACGTTCCGGATCAACAACGGTGAGTTGTACCCTCTTTATAGGTCTTTTGGCCCATCCGCATGGGACTTATAGTCCCTTGACCAAGCTTTAAAAGCATGATATTGTTGAAAACCTGGTAAAAATAAAGACCGATCAAAGCCCTTCGATCGTTGCAAAGGAGTGAGATGATTTCCCAGACGGCAGCCTACCTTTCCCAGTATTTTTCGATTTTTATTTTTATCGTGCTGGCCATCGGGTTCGGAGGGGTCACGCTGCTCCTCAGCAACGTTGTTCAACCGCGTCTGGACCTGGAAGAAAAATTATCCCCCTACGAATGCGGGAGCGAGCCGATCTCGGATGCGCGGAATCCATTTCCGGTCCGGTATTACATCATCGCGATGCTTTTCGTGATCTTCGATGTCGAGATGATCTTCATTTATCCCTGGGCGATCGTCTTCGACAAGATCGGATTCTGGGGACTCTTTGAAATGGTGGTGTTCATCGGCTTGTTTGTCTTCGGCTATATCTATGCCTGGAGGAAGGGAGCCCTGCAATGGGAGTAGGAACCCTGGACGGCGAGGGCGGCCTCGTAACCACGACGATCGAGCAGGCGGTCAACTGGGCCCGCAAGGGATCCCTCTGGCCCCTGACCTTCGGCCTGGCCTGCTGCGCGATCGAGATGATGGCGGCGGTCTCGGCCCGGTACGACATCGACCGCTACGGGGCCGGCGTGTTCCGCGCATCGCCGCGGCAGTCGGACCTGATGATCGTGGCCGGGACGGTCTGCCGGCGCATGGCCCCCGTGATCCGGAAGATTTACGATCAGATGCCGGAGCCCAAGTACGTGATCGCGATGGGCTCCTGCGCGACGTCCGGAAATATTTATAACAGCTATGCCGTGGTGCAGGGCGTGGACCGCTTCGTTCCGGTGGACATTTACGTTCCGGGCTGTCCTCCCACTCCCGAGGCCCTCTTCGACGGAATATTAAAACTCCAGCAGAAAATCATGAAGCAAAAGGTTTTCATCAAAAGCCCGATCCTGGGGGCGACGAAGGTTTAAGGCCATGCATCCGAACGCGGAAAAAATCCAGGCCCGGTTTCCGGAGGCCTTCCTCTCGGCGAAGGAATGGCGGGGCGACCTGGCCGTGACGGTCAAAAAGGACGCGATCGTTCCGGTTGGCCGTTACCTGCACGACGATCCCGGGATGGACTTCGATTACATCGTCCATGTCTCCTCGGTCGATTATCCGGAAGATCCGGAGCGCTTCGAGGTGGTGTACGAGTTTTACTCGATCCGCCGCCGCGAGCGGATCCGGATCAAGGCCCGCGTGACGGAGGAGGACGGCTCGATCGATTCGGTGACCGGGATCTGGAAGGGCGCCGATTTCATGGAACGGGAGGTGTTCGACATGATGGGGATCCGCTTCAATCACCATCCCGATCACCGCCGCATCCTCATGCCGGACGAGTACGACGAAGGCTATCCCCTCCGGAAGGATTTTCCCCTGGCCGGAAAAGGGTGGCGCGACACGTTCGAGTTCATCACCGAGGGGTCTCACAAGAAGACGACATGACGACGGAAACCAACCCCAAGACGGTCGAACCCGCGCCCGAGCATCCCGTGGCCGGAGTTCCCGTGCCGAACAAGGCGCTTCCGCTGCTCCGGACCGAGAAGTTGATGCTCAACATGGGTCCCCAGCACCCCAGCACCCACGGCGTCTTGAAGGTCGTCCTGGAGCTGGAAGGGGAGCGGATCGTCAAGGCCACGCCGGTTTTGGGCTTCCTCCATCGCGGGGTGGAAAAGCTGGCCGAGGACGGGACGTATCACCAGTTCATCCCGCACACCGACCGCCTCGATTACGTCTGCGCGATGTACAACAACTTCGCCTACGTCCGCGCCGTCGAAAAACTGCTGGACATGAAGGTGCCGGAGCGGGCCGAGTACCTCCGGACGATCGTGGCCGAGATCCAGCGGATCATCGGCCATCTCTTCTGGCTCGGGACGCAGGCGCTGGACATCGGCGCGATGACCGTTTTCTTCTATACCTTTCGGGAACGGGAAGTGCTGTTGGACTTCTTCGACGACCTGTGCGGCGCGAGGCTCACGACGACCTGGTACCGGATCGGCGGGGTCGAAAACGACATCAGCCCCAAGCTGATCGATCACCTCTACAAATTTCTGGAGAACTTCAGCGAAAAGCTGGACGAGTACAACGCGCTGCTGGAGACCAACCGGATCTGGCTCGCGCGGACGAAGGGCATCGCCGTAATCTCGGCCGAGGATGCGATCAGCTTCGGGCTGTCGGGGCCGACGCTTCGGGGCTCCGGCGTGGATTACGACCTCCGAAAGTACGAGCCCTACGGGGCCTACGACAAGGTCCAGTGGGAGGTGCCGGTCGGAAAGAACGGCGACACCTACGACCGCTACTGGATCCGGATCCTGGAGATGAAGGAGAGCGCCAAGATCGTCAAGCAATGCCTCGATCAGCTGCCGCAAGGGCCGTACATGGTGGAAGACCCGCGCGTGACGCTTCCGCAAAAAGACAAGGTCTTCACGAACCTGGAGCATATGATCCGTCAGTTCAAGCTCTTCACGCAGGGGTTCAATACGCCGCCCGGTGAAATCTATTGCGGCACCGAGGCGCATAAGGGCGAGCTCGGGTTTTATATTGTGAGCGACGGGAGCGGGAAACCCTACCGCCTGAAGATCCGCGCCCCTTCGTTCGTTCACATGGGCGCCTTCGATTATATGGCCCGCGGCTACATGATCGCCGACATCGTCACGATTTTTGGAACCTACGACATTGTGATGGGGGAGTGTGATCGGTAAGGCAGTAAGGAGTGAGGTGTAAGGAGTAAGGAGAAAAATCTGTCTCCTCACGCCTGACTCTTCACTCCTCACGAAGCGTTCAACGAGGAAAAAGCGAAATGGGTACACGAGACGCAAAAGAAGCGAGGCTCCTGGGGGCCGGGGAGGAGATCGAGCTCACGATCGACGGCCAGAAGGTCACGGCCACCTCGGGCCGGTCGCTTTACGATGTGCTGAGCGGGATGGGAAAGATCATCCCGGCGATGTGCTACCACTACACCTTCACGCCCTTCGGGTCCTGCGGGATGTGCCTGGTCGAGGTCGAGGGCAAAAAGGCGCCCGTCCGTTCCTGCACCGCCTCGGCCCAGGCCGGCATGGTCGTCCGGACCGAGACGCCGGAAATGAAGGAGGCCCAGAAAAAGGCGCTGATCAAGCATCTGTCCACCCATCCGTTGGACTGTCCGGTTTGCGACGCCGACGGCCATTGCGAGCTTCAGGATTTCACCTTCCAGTTCGGCATCGGCGAGGTGCCCAACGTGAAGCAGAAGGGGATCCCGGAAGACACCCGGTCCCTCGTCCTCGACTTCAACATGAACCGCTGCATCGTCTGCGGACAGTGCATCAACGTCTGCAAGGAGGTCCAGCTGGTGGACGCGCTGACCTTCCTGAAAAAAGACGGCAACACGATCGTGACGGCGAAGGAGGACAAGCCGCTTTATTGCGAGTTCTGCGGCGACTGTCTCGCGGTCTGCCCGGTCGGCGCCATCACCAACAAGTTCTCCAAATACCTCTACAAGCCCTGGCAGATGAAGAAGACGCTGACCACCTGCCCGTATTGCGGCGACGGCTGCCAGATCGCGGTCGAGACCAAGGACAACCGGATCGTCCGCGTCACCTCCAAGTTGTCGTGGAAGTCCAAGTGGGGGGAGCGGGCCGATACCGCCAAGGGACACGGCGGCATCTGCGGGCGGGGCCGCTTCGGGTTTCAGATGGTCAACAGCCCTGACCGGCTCAAGCTTCCTCTCGTCCGAAAAGAGGGCCGCCTGGCCGAAACCCCCTGGCTGGACGCCCAGGACCTCGTCGCCGGGGAATTGTCGAAGATCAAGATGGAGCACGGCGGACAGGCGATCGCCGGCCTGATCTCGGCCCGATGCACCAACGAGGACATCTATCTTTTCCAGAAATTCATGCGG
The DNA here is from genome assembly GCA_035498035.1 of Nitrospiria bacterium. NCBI lineage: Bacteria > Pseudomonadati > Nitrospirota > Nitrospiria > Nitrospiria bacterium. Next base: position 7,506 of record DATKAN010000025.1, on the reverse strand, counting down.
GTCGGCCTGGGGACGAACCAGATCGACAGCACCGCACGCTACGGCCAGATGAATGTCGTCGCGGCCCTGCGCAAGGCCTTCGGGACCCCCCGCATCCGTATGATGAACAACGCGGAGCAGGTGACGAAGGCCGATGCGATCTTCATCATCGGGTCGGACATCACCGAGACGCATCCCGTATTCAATATCCGGGTGAAGGAGGCCTTGCGGAAATACAAGGCGAAGGTGATCGTGGCCGACCCGATCTCGACCCCCATGGCCAAGCTGGCCACCCATCATCTGGCGATCAAACCCGGCTCGGAACGCGCCTTGATCCAGGGGCTGGTCGGGATCATCCTGGAGCGCGGCTTGTGCGACGAGACCGTTTTGCAGAAATATCCGTCGGCGGTCGAGGCCTTGAAGGCGGCCGCGGCGGCCGTCCCGATCGGGGCGGCGGCCGAAGAGACCGGGATCGCCCCGGAACGATTGGCCGAGGCGGCCGAGATCCTGGCCAAGGCCGAACGCGGGGTGATCCTCTTTGAAGAAGGGATCACGAAGCGGCGGAACGGCTATCAAAACGTCCTGAACCTGGTGGACCTTGCGCTCGTCGCCGGCTGCTTCGAGAAGGACGGCGCCGGCCTGAACGCCCTGTGCGAGGAGAACAACGAAATCGGCGTGATCGACATGGGCGGGGCATCGGAGTTCCTTCCGGGGGCGTCGGAGTACCAGAACGCCGAGGCCCGGGCCAAAATTTCGAGGGAATGGCGGGAAGAGCTCCCGACCACGCCCTCCGCCGATCTCGCCCGGATCCTGGAGCGCGCCCGGAGGGGCGAGATCAAGGCGCTCTACATCGTGGGGGAAGATCCGGTCGGCACCCTTCCGGCCTCGATGGGCGCGGCCGAGGCGCTTTCGAAGATCGATCTCGTGATCGTGCAGGATCCCTTCCTGACCGAGACCGGCCGGCTGGCCCACGTCGTCCTGCCGGCGACGACCTACGCCGAGAAGGAAGGGAGCTTTACCAGCATGGAGGGCAAGGTCAATCCCGTCCGCATGGCCCTGGAGCCGATCGGGGAAAGCAAACCGGACTGGGAGATTTTCTCGGAGCTGGCCTGGAGGATGAACGTTCCGCTGGAGTACGGGAGCGCCAAGGAAATTCACCGCGAGATCGCCAAGACGATTCCGGGCTATTTTACGACGAAGCCGGAGCCCTTGCCGATCCACCTGTCCGCTTACCTCAACAACGGCTATGCGCAGGAAACCCATGCGCGCTACGCCGTGAAGCTCCGCCCCGATCCGTCTTCCGTCCCGGCCGATTATCCCTTCACGTTGGTCCTGGGCCAGATCCTGTACCACTCCGGAAAATATTCGACCCGGGCCGAGGGCTTGATGAAGATCTATAACAAGGCGCTGCTTCAGGTCGGTCCGGCGGATGCCGAGCGGCTCGGGCTGGCTTCGGGCGATCGGGTGATCCTCAAATCGCCGTCGGGTCAGACGGAGGTCGGGGTGGAGGTTCAGCCCCGTCTTCCGGCCGGGTTGGTCTTTTTCCCGGAGCATTTCAACTCTCCGCCCGTCAAGGACCTGATCGCGGCCGAGGTCGATCCGGTCACCCGCGTGATTTACCACAAACAGGGCGCGGTCGCCATTCATGCCAAGCCGAAGGCGGCTTCCGCCCCGGGCGGCAACGGACAAGGAGCCTCCGCGTGAAGCGAAGCCGCAGCCTGATTCAAAAGATCCTGATGCTGGAAATCGTCAAGGCCTTATGGGTGGTTTTCCGGCATATGTTCGGCAAAGGGGTGACCTTCCAATACCCGCACGTGAAACGGGCGCTGCCCGATACGCATCGCGGGGCGTTGGGCCTGTTGCGCTACGACGACGGAGTGGAACGTTGCGTGGGATGCGATCTGTGCGAGGCGGCCTGCCCGTCCCGCTGCATCAAGGTCGTGAGCGAACAGATCCCGGACAAGCCGCTGGTCCGCTACGCCAGCGAGTTTTACATCGACATGACGAAATGCGTCTTCTGCGGTTTCTGCGTGGAAGCCTGCCCGGTCAACGCGCTCGGGATGACGAAGCTTTACGAGTATTCCACCGAAAACAAGCGGGACCTTTATTTCGATAAGAAGAAACTGTACGAAATCGGCGAAAAATATTTCGCCGACGCGAAGGCGTACCTCGTGGCCCACCGTCAGGAACAGGCCGATGAAACCGCCAAAGCGTACCGGTACAAATTCCCGTTCCCCGTCCTGACCGAGAAAAAGGAGTAGCCGGCCGTCCATGGTCCAGCAGGTGTTCTTCTACTATCTGGCCTTCGCCAGCATCGCGAGCGCCGTGCTGACCGTCGGTTTGAGAAACCCGGTCCATTGCGGCCTTGCCCTCTTATCCCTGCTGTTCCACATCGCAGGGTTTTTTGTTTTGTTGAACGCCGAGTTCATCGCGGCGGTTCAGATCATCATCTATGCCGGCGCGATCCTGGTGCTCTATCTTTTTGTCCTGATGCTCCTGAACCTCAAGAGCGAGGAGCGCTATCTCCATCGCCGCTACGCCCTTTGGATGTTCTTCGGCCTGCTGGCCGCGGGCCAGGCCTTCTGGCTCCTCCTCCATTCGCCCTTTGCGGGTAAGCCCGGGGATGTGACCCCGGACAAGATCACCCAGTTCGGGCACAGTCAGACGATCGGGATCGTATTGTTCAACGACTACTTCCTTCCGTTTGAAATCGTCGGCGTCTTCCTGCTGGGCGCGATCATCGGCGCGATCGTGCTGGCCAAGGACCGCCCCCCGGAGGTCGGGAAGGAGAGGACGTCCCCATGATTCCGTTGTCCTCCTACCTGGCGGTGAGCTCGGTACTGTTTGTGATCGGTCTGATCGGTGTGCTGATCCGGAGAAATTTTATCATTATATTAATGGCGGTCGAGATCATGCTGAACGCGGCCAACCTCAATCTGGTCGCGTTCTCGTCCTATCTGGATTCGATGGCCGGGCAGATCGTGGCCCTGTTCATCATCGCCGTGGCCGCCGGCGAGGCGGCCGTGGGCCTGGCGATCATCATCGTCGTCTTCCGCGGCCGGATCGCCACGAACGTGGACCAGATCAATTTGTTGAAATGGTGACCGTGTATCGGCGGGTGGCCGCAGGCGGGGCGTCCCATTCTGCAGCCGCCGTTTGCCACTGGGCCAAGCGGCGACTCGGCTTGCGTTTGGGCCACCCGGCTTGGCGAAGGACGCGGCCCGCAGGGTCAATTTTCCGCAGAGCTTCTTCGGAAAATTGAGCGGCCGAGCCTTAGCCGGGTCAAACGAAAGCCGTCGGAGCCGAAGGGTCCAGTGTCAAACGGCGCATGATTGACCTCGATCGAGCGTAGGACAGAATGTGCAAATCATGAGAAACAAATAACGCGATGGACATCATCTGGCTCATACCGGCTTTTCCGCTGCTGGCCGTTCTGATCAACGGGCTGTTCGGCCACCGGCTGTCCGAGCGCGCCGTGAGCGCGACGGCCGTCGGCTCGGTCGGGCTCTCGTTCCTGGTCGCCACGGCGACGCTGATGCGTGTGATCGGCGATCCATCGCCCGCGGTCGCGACCCTCTTCACCTGGATTCCGGGCGGGGATCTCACGATCGAGTTCAACGCCCTGATCGATCCGCTGACCGCCGTCATGATGATGGTGATCACCGGCGTCGGCTTCCTGATCCATGCCTACTCGATCGGCTACATGCGCGGCGACTCCGGCTACGCCCGCTACTTCACCTACCTGAACCTTTTCACCGTTTCGATGCTGATCCTGGTGATGGGCGGGAACTACCTCGTGATGTTCGTCGGCTGGGAAGGCGTCGGTCTCTGCTCGTATCTGTTGATCGGCTACTGGTACGAGCGGACCTCGGCCATCAAGGCCGGGACGAAGGCCTTCGTCGTGAACCGGATCGGGGACGCCGGATTCCTTGTCGGTCTCTTTTTGATCTTCGCCCAATTCGGAACGCTCAATTACAGCGAGGTCTTCGCGCGCGCGGGCGAACTCTCGACCGCAACCGCAACCGCGATCACGCTCTGTCTGTTCATCGGCGCGATCGGAAAATCGGCCCAGCTTCCGCTGTACACCTGGCTTCCGGACGCGATGGAAGGACCGACGCCGGTTTCGGCACTGATCCATGCCGCCACGATGGTGACGGCCGGCGTTTACATGGTCGTCCGCAACCATGTCCTGTTCAATATGGCGCCGGTTTCCCTCGAGACGGTGGCCGCGATCGGCGCGGCAACGGCGCTTTTCTCGGCCACGATCGGCCTGGTCCAGTACGACATCAAACGGGTGCTGGCCTACTCGACCGTCAGCCAGCTCGGTTACATGTTTCTTGCCTGCGGCGTGGGCGCTTACGCCTCGGCCATCTTCCATCTCGTCACCCATGCCTTCTTCAAAGCGCTACTGTTCATGTCGGCCGGAAGCGTGATCCATGCGATGGGCGGAGAGCAGGATATGCGAAAGATGGGCGGCCTGGCGAAGCATCTCCCGAAGACCGCCACGGTCTTCATCATCGGCGCATTGGCCCTGGCCGGAATTCCGCCGCTGGCCGGATTCTGGAGCAAGGATGAGATTATGGGCGCGGCGTTCCGAAACGGCCCTCTGGTCTTGTGGATCATGGGACCGATCACCGCCGCGATGACATCCTTTTATATGTTCCGTCAGGTCTACATGACTTTTTTTGGACCCTCCCGGATGGATCATGAGGTTGAACACCACCTGCATGAATCGCCCAACGTGATGATCTATCCCTTGATCGTGTTGGCGGCGCTCTCGCTGCTGGGCGGGCTGCTGCTCGGATTTCCCCCGGAAGAAGGATGGATCCACCATTTCCTCGGGCCGGCCGCCGGCGTGCGGGAGGCGCATGTCTTGGACACCACGGACATTGTTTTGATGGTTTTGTCGGCGGGGATCGCACTGGCCGGATGGTTGGCGGCGCGTCAGATTTATTTAAAGAAGCCCGAAGCGGCCGTTGCGCTGGCGAGACGGTTTTCGACGGCCCATTCCGTTCTTTACAACAAGTACTGGGTGGATGAGTTTTACGATGCGACGGTGGTCGAGCCGTCAAAGGTTCTGGGCCGTGGGGCGAACCGATTCGACGACCGGATTATCGACGGGATCGTGAACGCCGTGGGGAATCTCACACAGGCCGGCGCGGCCATGAGCACCTGGGTCGAGAAGTACGTGATCTACGGCATACTGAATATCACCGGCTATTTGAATCATATCGCTGCGGGGATCTTGAGAAAGATTCAGTCGGGGCAGGTGCATCATTACGCCGCGCTTCTCGTGGTCGGGATTTTTATTCTGGTGAATCTGTATCTCTGGTTTTTCAGTGACACGACGATGTCCGTTCTGTTAACACGGCTGTCGCTTGGCTCTGGGAATTAATACAAACGGCCTTTTGAGTGACATTCGGCGGGTGGCCGATTGGGGTTGGGCCCAAGAGGCGACTCGGCTTACGTGTGGGGGAACCCGGCTTGGCGAAGGACGCGGCCCGGAGGGCCAATTTTCCGCAAATCCTCTTCGGAAAATTGAGCGGCCAAGCCTTAGCCGGGTCAAACGAAAGCCGCCGGAGCCGACGGGTCTAACTCCAATCGGCCTACGATTCAGCCGCAGGACAGGAACCGCCGAGGGGGCAGGATTAAAGTTGCTCGTATTTAGGAGAATGCGGATCGCATGAACCTCCAAATTTTCTGGAATCAACAGATCGGGTTTCCCATATTGACGCTGCTGATCTTCTTCCCCGTTGCGGGAGCGGTCAGCCTCTGGATGCGAAAGGATCCCCGCGCCGCGAGGGTCGAGGCGCTTGTCGTCAGCCTCATCGTGCTGGCCTTGTCGCTTCTCCTCTTCTTCAATTTCGCCGCGGGCGTTTCGGCGATGCAGTTCGTCGAGTACGTCCCCTGGATCGCGCCGCTCGGGATCAGTTATCATCTCGGGATCGACGGGATCAGCCTGTTTCTGGTTATTCTCACCGCGCTCCTGACAGTCTTGACCATCCTTTACTCCTGGGACCGCGTCCGGGAGAATCTCCGCGAATATCTGATCTGCCTCCTCATCCTGGAATCGACGATGATCGGGGTGTTTATCGCGCTGGATCTCGTTCTGTTCTTCGTCTTCTGGGAGGTGATGTTGATCCCGATGTACTTCCTGATCAAGACCTGGGGGACCGGACCGGAACGGGATTACGCCGCGCTCAAATACGTCGTGTACAACCTGACCGGAAGCGTACTGATGCTGGTGGGTTTTATCATTCTTTATTTGAATTATCGCGACTGGGCCTCCCAGATCCGCGGCCTGGAACCCTATTCGTTTGACTACCAGAAACTACTGCATGCGCCGGTTTCTTATGACAAACAGCTCTGGATTTTTGCGCTCGTCTTTCTGGGTTTTGCCGTCAAGGGCCCGATCTTCCCCTTCCATACCTGGCTCCCAAGCGCGATGCTTCAGGGGCCGATCGCGGTGGGCGTGATGCTCTCCGGCGTGAAGCTGGGCAGCTATGGCCTCCTGCGGTTCAACCTGCCGCTGACTCCCGAGGCCTCGCAAATAGCCGTGCCGCTGATGATGGCGCTTGCGCTGATCGGGCTGATCTACGGCGCGTTCATCGCGCTGTCCCAGCCGAATCTGATGACGATGATGGCCTATGCCGGGATCAGTCATCTCGGTTTCGTGACGGTGGGGTTGTTCGCCTTGAATCAGATCGGGATCGAGGGCGCGCTGCTCCAGATGGTAAACCTGGGCGTCGCCGGCGCCGGCATGATCTTTGTCGTGGGTTTCCTGCTCGACCGCAGGGGTTCGTTCAATATACACGATTACGGCGGACTGGCGAAGCGTGTGCCGGTGTTTGCGACGCTGTCCCTGATCATCGTACTGGCCTCGCTGGCGCTTCCGGGGACGAATGTCTTTATCGGGGAGTTCATGATACTGGTCGGGGCGTTCAAGGCCGGCCCGCTGTATGCCGTCGTCGGCGTTGTTGCCGTGATCCTGGGAGCGGCCTACCTGCTCTGGATGTACGAGCGGGTGATGCTGGGGAAGATCGAAAAGCCGGAAGTCGCCGCGATGCCGGATCTCAATTTCCGGGAAGCGGCGATCGCCTGTACTATGGTCGGTCTTATTCTCTGGATCGGGCTGTATCCCGCGCCGCTGCTTTCCCGCATGGAGCCCTCGGTCCGTGCGGTGGTCGATCGTCTAGAGAATAAGGAACTGCCCTTGAATCCGGTCGTACGGATCGATCCGAATAATCCCCATGCCTATCTTCTGGAGATTCTGTCTCATGCCGATTCGGCTCCGGCCGTCGGTGCATCCGAGGGGTCGGTGAAATGACGGAGCACATTCTATCCATCATACTGTTCGCGCCCTTCGTCGGGGTGGCGCTGCTTCTCTTCATCCCGAACGAGAAACCGCTGCTGGTTCGGTCCGTCGCCGCGATCGCCGGACTGATCCCGACGCTGGCCTCGTTTTATCTCCTGTACAATTACGATTCGGCCGCGGGCGGGTATCAGTTCACGGAGCAGTACGTCTGG
>DATKAN010000024.1 GCA_035498035.1 Nitrospiria bacterium | reverse complement strand
TCGATCGTGGAAGGCCGCGACACGCTGATCGCCGCTCCCACCGGCTCGGGTAAAACGCTGGCCGCCTTTCTGGCAAGCCTCGACCGGCTGATCCGGGTCGGAATCTCGGGAGGTCTCACCGACCGGACCCATGTTGTCTATGTCTCCCCGTTAAAAGCCCTCAGCAATGACGTTCAGCGAAACTTGCAAGTGCCGTTGGCCGAGATTCGCGGACTCGCCCATGACGAAGGAATCCCGCTTCCCGAGATCCGCGTCCTGGTTCGGACGGGCGACACGCCCGCTTCGGAGCGACAGGCAATGACCCGCCGACCGCCGCATATCCTGGTCACGACACCCGAATCGTTTTATTTGCTGCTAACGGCCGAGAAGAGCCGCAAAATGCTCCGGTCGGTCGATACCGTGATCGTGGATGAAATCCATGCCGTCGCGCGCGACAAGCGGGGCTCGCATCTGGCCCTGTCCCTCGAGCGGCTGGAGCATCTTTGCGAGCGGCGGCCGGTCCGGATCGGGCTTTCGGCGACGCAGCGGCCGATCGAGGAGATGGCTCGGTTTCTGGTCGGGACCAAGCGTACGGTTGAGAACGGCCAACCGGACTGTTCAATCGTAGACGTCGGGCATCTGCGCAAACTGGACCTTGCTATCGAGACCCCGAAAACGCCGCTTTCGGCCGTCTGCTCCAACGAGCAATGGATAGAAGTTTATGAGCGGGTGGCCGAATGGATCGGGCAGCACCGGAGCACGCTGATTTTTGTCAATACGCGACGTCTCGCCGAACGGGTGACCCACCAGCTGTCCGAGCTTCTCGGCGAGAACGCGGTCGCCTCGCATCACGGAAGCCTCTCGAAGAAGATCCGGCTTGCGGCCGAGGCGCGTCTGAAGGCCGGCGAGCTGAAGGCCGTCGTGGCGACGGCATCGCTCGAGCTCGGGATCGACATCGGCTTCATCGATCTCGTGGTCCAGATCGGGAGTCCCCGGGCGATCGCGACGTTTCTCCAGCGGATCGGCCGGTCGGGCCACGCCTTGGGCGTGATTCCAAAAGGCCGGCTGATGGCGCTGACGCGGGACGAGCTTCTGGAATGCGGGGCTTTGATCCGGGCGGTGCGGGCCGGGCGGCTGGACCGGATCGAGATTCCCAAGGCGCCGCTCGATATCCTGGCCCAGCAGATCGTGGCGGCCGCATCCGGTGAAGATTGGAGCGGGGATAAATTGTTCGACCTCGTACGCGGGGCTTTTCCCTATCGTGAGCTGGCCCGGACCGACTTCGACGCGGTGGTCGAAATGTTGTCCGAGGGATTCGCTTCGGGGATCGGACGTTCGGGCGCCTATCTCTATCGCGACGCGGTTCATCGCCGGATCAAGGCCCGGCGCGGGGCGCGTCTGACCGCGCTCACCTCCGGGGGGGCGATCCCGGAACGGGCCGATTACAAAGTCGTCTCCGAGCCGGAGCATGTCACGGTGGGTTCGGTGGACGAGGACTTCGCGGTCGAAAGCATGAGCGGAGACGTTTTTCTCCTCGGAAACACTTCTTGGCGGATCCGGCACGTCCGTGCCGGCGAGGTGGTCGTGTCCGACGCTCACGGCGCCGCGCCGACGATCCCTTTCTGGCGGGGCGAAGCGCCTTCCCGGACGGTCGAACTTTCCCAGGAGGTCTCGGCGCTTCGCGAAGCGATCGAACACCGGCTGGACGATCCCACAAAGGCGGTCCAATGGCTCACGACCGAATGCGCGATGGGCGAGACCAACGCGAGGGAGGCGGTCGAATATCTTTCGGCACAGAAGGCGGCGGTCGGGATGATCCCGACGCAGAGCCATCTCCTGATCGAACGCTTCTTCGACGAGTCGGGCGGGATGGAGCTCGTAATCCATTCGCCCTTCGGCGGGCGGATCAACCGCGCGCTGGGACTGACGCTCCGAAAGCGTTTCTGCCGGCGGTTCGATTTCGAGCTCCAGGCCTCCGCGGACGACAACGGCGTCGTGTTGTCGCTCGGGCCGCAGCAGAGCTTTCCGCTCGATGAAATTCCCCGCATGGTCCCGCCGGAGCAGACTCCCCATCTTCTCACGCAGGCCGTATTGCCGACGCCGTTTTTCACGGTCCGGTGGCGATGGAACGCGACGCGCGCACTGGCGGTGCTTAGGCATCGGGGCGGCAAGAAGGTCCCCCCGCCGCTTCAGCGCTTTCGCGCGGACGATCTGCTCACGGCGGTCTTCCCGGCCCTCACGGCCTGCCCCGAAAACAACATGACGGGTCCGGACATCCCGATCCCGGATCATCCCCTCGTCCGCCAGACGATGGACGACGCGCTTCACGAAGCGATGGATCTCGACGGACTGGTCCGCTTGCTGGGCGAGATTCAGGCGGGGAAGATTCGCGTGACGACGATGGACGTACGCGAGCCGACGCCCTTCTCCTATTCGCTTTTGAACGCGCAGCCCTACGCCTTCCTGGATGACGCGCCGCTGGAGGAACGCCGTGCCCGGGCCGTGGCGACGCGCCGGACTCTCTCGATCGAATCGGTGCGCGACCTCGGAAGGCTCGATCCCGAGGCGGTCGAAAAAGTCCGGAAGGAGGCCTGGCCGCTTGTACGCGACGCGGACGAGCTGCATGACACCTTGTTGACGATCGGGCTCCTCCCCGAGGAAGAGGGAAGGTCCTGGGGGAAATGGTTCTCCGAGTTGATCGACTCCGGGCGTGCGACGCGCGCGGTGGATGCGGACGGGAAAGTTTTCTGGGTTGCGGCGGAACGCTGGCCGGTGGTTTCGGCATCGCGGTCGGGTTTCACGGCCAACCCGATCCTCACGATTCCGACCGGAATCCGAACGGACTGGACCGCGTCCGAAGCCTGGGTTCAGCTTGTTCGCGGGCGGATGGAGGTCGTCGGTCCCACGACACTCGAACGGCTGGCGCAGGATCTCGGTCTTCCGGATCATGTCATCGAATCATCGCTTGGTGCGCTTGAAGCGGAGGGATATGTCTTAAGGGGACATTTTGATCCGGACGTCCCGGACATACAATGGTGCGCCCGGCGACTGCTGGCCCGTATTCATCGTCTGACGCTCGACAGTCTGCGTCGTCAGATGGAGCCGGTTACCCCGGAGGAGCTGATCCGGTTTCTGCTCGGCTGGAGTCATCTGGCTCCGGAAAAGCAGGTGTACGGGCGCGACGGTCTTTTCACCGTGATTGAGAAGCTCCAGGGCTTTGAGATCCCGGCGGTTCTGTGGGAGCAGTCGATCCTTCCGGCACGCGTCGCCGAATATAATCCGAAATGGCTCGATGACCTTTGTTTGTCGGGCGACGTGGTCTGGGGCAGGGTTCGCACCCGGGCGTCGCGCGATGCCACGAAGATTCTCCCGATCACGTTGATGCTCCGGGAGGATATGGACGGCCTGAGATCGGATGAAAATTTACCGGATGATCCGGGATCGGATGCGAAGCAGGTTCTCTCAACCTTGCAGAGCCGCGGCGCGCTTTTCATCAACGAGATCGTCTCTGCGACCCGTCTTCTTCCGACACAAGTTCAGGATGCGCTCTGGGAGCTGGTCGCGGCCGGGCGGGTGAGCGGGGATGGCTTCGGCGCGATCCGTTCTTTGACCTCGCCGATGCGCGACCGAGCGCAGCGTATGAGGCGCCATATCCAAAGACGTGGGATAAAACCCTTCGGAATGACCTCTCAAAGTGGTAGATGGTGGGAGATACATCCATCGGAACAGCTAAATTCACATGATAATGTGGGTGAGCATGGCAAATCGCCCCTGGAACAATGGGCCTGGCAATTATTGGCACGTTATGGCGTCTTTTTCCGCGATCTTCTGGCGCGCGAGGACGCCGCGCCGTCCTGGCAGGAGCTTCTGCCGATCTATCGTCGCATGGAATCGCGAGGCGAGATCCGCGGCGGGCGCTTCATCACCGGTGTCGGCGGCGAGCAGTTTGCCTTGCCGGAGGTGGTGGATTTGTTACGTGAGAACCGTCGCGTGCCATCCGATGTAGGGGCGACGCATGCGTCGCCCGTACCAATTATTATTTCGGCCGCCGATCCGATGAACCTCGTCGGCATCCTGACCCCCGGCGCCAAAGTCCCCGCCATCGCTTCCAACGCCGTCGCGTATCTCGGCGGCCGTTACGTGGGCCGCCGCGTTGCGGGTGAAGTCTGGGTAGATCCGCAACTGGATCACGAGACGGCACGCAGAATAGAACGCGCCCTCCATTCCGGCCGGTTGCATTTCAATACGGCATATTCGTCCGAGGGATGACGCTCGGTTGACTCGGTTAGGGAAGAGGAGTATAAAGCAAAATATATTTTTTTCTCTAAAGGACATTCCTTGTTGAAGTGGATTTTACAGAAAAGAACTTTCTTGAGTTGGGTTGTAGGAACAGTTCTCGTCATAGTCCTAGCTGCACAAGCCATTTCTGATTTAGTCGCTCGTAACTTTCTGGGCGGGACGAATTTCTACGGACAACCCATTGATCCAATCCTGCAAATCCTCACCATACTTATCATTCTTATTGTCGGTGGTGTGGGGCTTTGGATGAGACTCAAAAATAGGAGGGATTAGGGTCAACGGAAACGTAATAAATAATGATACGGGGGGGCCACAATAAATCTTCCGCGACCTCGCGGCGCACGGGGTTGGGTTTTTGGACTTATGGGTCATCGAACGAGTCGGAGGAAGTCATGGCTGATCCGATTGAAATTCTGCTCAACAAAGACCAAATCATCGGAGTCATCAACGATCTGTTTGTCGGAACCGATGACCGGGACTGGACGAAGGTCAAACGATGCTTTTCGGATAAAGTCCTGTTCGACATGACCTCGCTGACGGGCGGGTCGCCCGCGACGATGACGCCCCAGCAGATCGTGGACGCATGGGATCAGGGCCTGAAGCCTCTGAAGGCCATTCATCATCAAGCCGGAAATTATTCCGTGGCCGTCCAGGGCCATGAAGCGACGGCGCACTGTTACGGAATCGCCTATCACTTTCTTCCGAACAAAACGAACCGGAACACGCGAACCTTCGTCGGAAGCTATGACTTTCATCTAACGAACCTTGACCAAAATTGGCGAATCGATCATTTCAAATTCAACTTGAAGTTCATCGACGGCAATCCGAATCTGGAAGCCGACCGCTGAAGGTCAATCCGAAATAAACCGGTTTGAGCCTCCACGCCATAGCAGAGGCCCGCGAAAAAACGAGCAGGCGGAGAGGATACGCCCAACAGGAAGGAGTGAGCGACGTGGACTGGATAACGGATCCCGAGATATGGATTGGGCTTGCGACGCTGACGGCGCTTGAAATCGTTCTGGGAATCGACAATATCGTCTTCATCTCGATCCTCGTCGGTAAACTTCCCGCGCGACGACAACGAGAGGCGAGAATCCTCGGGCTCGCTCTGGCGATGTTGATGCGGATCCTGCTCCTCTTCACGCTGGTCTGGCTCATGCGGCTCACCTCGCCGCTGTTTTCCGTGTTGACCCAAAGCGTCTCCGGACGCGATTTGATCCTGATCGCCGGCGGGTTGTTCCTGATTTGGAAGAGCACCATGGAGATCCATGAAAATCTTGAGGGTCCGGAAAGAAACGCTTCGGTCAAAGTCAAAGCCGCCTTTGCCACCGTGATCGTTCAGATCATTCTGATCGATCTCGTGTTTTCTCTGGACTCCGTCATCACGGCCATCGGGATGTCCGGCCGGTTGGGTGTGATGGTGGCCGCGATCGTCCTGGCCGTGATCGTCATGATGATGCTCTCGGAGGCCATCAGCCGGTTTGTGCACCGACACCCCACGGTGCGGATGTTGGCGTTGAGCTTTCTGATACTGATCGGCGTGGCGTTGATCGGGGACGGACTGGAGATGCACATTCCCAAAGGGTACATCTACTTCGCCATGGCCTTTTCGGTGATCGTGGAGATGCTGAACCTCCGGATGCGACCGCGCGGGGGGGCTCCCGTTGCGCTTCGCCGGCGCTACAACGATTAGGCGGGCGTGGCGGCCTGCGGGCTCCATTGCCCCGTCTATATTGTGGCGGGTCTCTTGCGGCTGTTCGGAATCTTGATTTCCTCCGTCGTTTTGAGATAATAACATTTTGGCTGACCGCAAAGGTTCATCATTAGGCCCGGGTCTTGGGAGCTGGCATCCAATTAAACAAGGAGGGCATCGATGGAAGACGTTAAAGTGCTTCACCATATCCGGAAACTGATCGCCGCGGAAGAAGCGCTCTATCGGAATAACGATCTGAGTGAAAAGGACAAGCAACGCTTGCGTCATTTGGAGGTCGAATTGGACCAATGCTGGGATCTGCTCCGGCAGCGCCGCGCACTGCGCGACGTGGGAAAAAATCCCGATAACGCCGCGGTGCGTCCGCCGAATATCGTCGAAAATTATGAGGAATGAATCGGGCGACCCATCGGATGTGGCTGCGGAACCGGGGAGGTTCATCCATGATGTTTTTGATTCGGAAGCGGCTGTCTGTCGCCTTCTCCATTTGTTGGATGGCCGTCCTGGCCGGCTGTTATCCGGCGACCATTTATAAACCGGTGGCCGCCGGCGCGACGTCTCCAAGCGCGGCGTGCGCCGGTCTGGAGGGCTATCTGTTTGTAAACCGCGGCGGCCTGCGCTTAGCGTTCCATGCTACCGATGAATCGGGAAAATTCTTTGTTTACATCTCCGCCGGAAAACCGATGTCTCCGGTCCAGGGAAATTTGGCTTCGCCCATCAAAACGAACCTTTCGGAATTTGTCCTTTTGGACCAGAACTCCTTGGAGCGGTTCAAACCCATCGCGTATGATCGGCTTCAATACCGCGGAACCGTTTTCGTTCGGACGGAGGTCTTTCCCGTCGATCCGGCGTTCACCTTCGAGGGCCGGTCCACTAACGTACGCATCGGCTTTCCCGGCGAGGTCGCGGAACGGAACCACCTGTTCCTGCTGGCTCCGAAATTTATCATCGGTGGAATATCCGTCCCCATTCCGGACATTGAATTCATCAAAACGACCGAGGTTCGAAGCCCCGCCCTTGACTGCGATATGGAATGAAATTTGCGTTATAATATAAACCGGGCCGTATCCAACGCACGGCGGCCGACTCCCGGGAGGTGAATCGAGCTTGACGCTCTATTTGATCGCTCTTTTTGGCACAATTGTTGTGATCTGGGTCCTCCAATCCCATTTTCAGAAGAAGCGGGACATAAAAAATATTCAACGCCTCCGGGCGACGATCGCGGAGGGCTTGACGGAACCGGCATCGTTGCATCCGGTCATCGACACCGACCTCTGCATCGGGTCCGGCGCCTGCGTGTCGGCCTGCCCGGAAGGGGATGTCCTGGGCCTGATCAAAGGCAAGTCCGCACTGATCAATCCCACCCACTGCATCGGCCACGGGGCCTGCCAGGCCGCCTGCCCGGTCAACGCCATCACGCTCGTATTCGGGACCGAAAGAAGAGGCGTCGATATTCCCTACGTCCGTCCCACGTTTGAGACCAACGTTCCGGGAATATTCATCGCGGGCGAGCTCGGCGGGATGGGCCTGATTCGAAACGCCGTCGAGCAGGGCCGCCAGGCGATCGAGGCGATCCGAAAACTCAAACCCAACGGAACCCCCCTGGATGTGGTGATCGTCGGGGCGGGACCCGCCGGGTTTTCGGCCTCCCTGGCCTCGCTTCAGCACAAATTGCGTTATGTGACGATCGAACAGGAGACGCTGGGCGGCCGGGTGGCCCACTTTCCGCGCGGAAAAATCGTGATGACCCAGCCGGCCAAGCTTCCCATCGTGGGGCCGATGAAATTCCGCGAGATCGGCAAGGACAGCCTTCTGGATTTCATGCGTGATGTGGAAAAGAAAACGGGAATCCGGATTTGCTACAACGAGCGGATGGAGGATATCCAGAGAACGAGCGGGGGTTTTGTCGTCAAATCCTCGCGGGGCCGCTACGAAACCCGGTCGGTTCTGTTGGCCGTGGGCCGCGGCGGGACGCCGCGGAAACTGGAGGTCGCCGGCGAGGACCTTCCCAAGGTGGTTTATCGGCTGATCGATTCCGAGCAATACCGTCATAGACGCGTCCTGGTGGTGGGCGGCGGCGACGCGGCGTTGGAAGCAGCCTGCAGCATCGCCGGAGAGCCGGGAACGACCGTGGCGCTTTCCTATCGAGGGGAGGCTTTTTCCAGGGCCAAGGATAAGAATCGGCAGATGGTGAAGGAGGCGGAAGCCCGAGGGCGACTGCGGGTGCTCCTGAACTCCAATGTCACCGAGATTCAAGCGGAGAAGGCGGTCCTGGAACGACAGGGAGAGCGCATCGAGCTTCCCAACGACGCCGTCCTCGTCTGCGCGGGCGGCGTCCTGCCGACCGAGTTTTTAAAGAAAATCGGGGTCCAGGTCGAAACAAAATTCGGCACGAAATAGATCATCGATAAATCTCTCCCGAGGTCCGGGTTTAACGCGTCCAATTTCATGAGAATCGTTGCACACCATCCCCTCCGGATGCTATAAGAAAGCTCAGCGCGATCTTAAAACGGAGGAAACCCGTGGAGAATCTTAATCCGCCGGAGGAAAAGGACGTCCTTCACCGACTGCACGAACGGCCCAAGAAATACCTGGAGGAATGGCTGGACTTCCCGGCCCATATCCATCATTCCTCCTACCGGATGGCCAACCCGCCCGTTGAGCGGCCCCAAAGCCGGATGGAATTCCTCCGGTTGCTCCAGGGCCTTCGGATTCCGGAAACCCATGTCTCGGTGGCCGAAAAGTTCGGGTACGGCGTTCGGGTGGACGCGAACGGCGATCGGCTTGTGATCGTCTGGGAGGCGCACACCGAATATTACAGCCACCAGGTCTGGCACATTCCGGACGACAGGACGCAGCTTTTGGAATTCGGGCCGCTGACATTTCCCGGTTATCGCTTTCCGATCCGGCCGTTGGGGACGCCGGTCAACGCGCTGGATATCGTGATTTCCCCGGAGCGGGCGGTGCCGCCCGACCTGATCCGGGATGTGCTGCCCGGGCCGCACATTTACGGCAGCCGGGTTTTCGGCGAGGAGATCGCGGTCGTCACGAGCTTTACGCCCGACGACTCGGACCGGGAACGGTACCTGGTCTATTCCGGCAAGCCGGAGACGCTGCTCCGTCATCTGGCCAAGGTCATAGACGGCGTGGTGACGATCGAGAACTACTACCATCTGCTCCTGCTTCCGTTTCCGGAATTCACGAGGGCCGTCGACCGGATTCACGAACTGGAGCAGCATGAACTGGCGCAACGCGGCCGGATTGCCGAGCAGCTGGGCACCTCGGAATCCAAGGGCCTCCAGGAATGGGTGAACCAGTTGACGGTCGATTTCATGGAGGTCAGCCGGTTCGCGGAGTCGATGCGGTACCGACTTTCCGCCTCGGTTCCGTACAACACAATCGTTCATGCCGCTGTTCGGACCTTTCAGGAGCGGTCCCTGCCGCCTTTCCTGCCCCTATCGGATTATATCCTGGGCGGGATTTCCGGAATCGCCGACGGCTACCAGCAACTGATGAAGCGGATCGAAGCGATCGAGTCGGATTTCCAGAGCACCATTTCCGTGATCCGGACGCGGGTCAACCTCATCCAGCAGGAACAGACTTTGGTTTTGGAGGATCAAAACCTTAGGCTGCTCGCCCGCGTCGACAAGACGACCAAAAGCCAGGCGATGCTCCAGCATACCGTGGAAGGTCTTTCGGTGATCGTGATCGCCTACTATCTTTCCGGGCTGGCGGGCTACCTATTCAAGGCGCTTGAGGAGTTCGGCTGGATCAAGAACGCCGTCGCCTGGTCGGGGCTGTTTGTTCCGGTCTCCCTAGTTCTCTCGCTGACGCTGATGTTGGCGGGACGGCGCTTGATCCGAAAACGCATGGCCTCGAAAGACGAGTAGTTCAACCGCCCTTCTCGGACTCCTGCCAGAGGCGGATGGAAGGCGGTATTTCGGGGGATGCCGCGCGGAGGTTCATGGCCTCCAGCACCGCGGCCGTCGGGATATTGCCGGAGCGGCCGCGGAGCAGGCCTTTTACGAGGCCGACGGCGACCAGTTCATTCTGCCGCACGAAACGCTGTTCGATGAAGAACCATTTGTTATCCCAGCAGAGAATCCGGCTTTTCAATCGGTAACGCTGAAATGGATTGAGCGACTGCCGGAAACGAATCGTCGCCGAGCCGACGAGCGGCGACCATTTCCGTTTCAGGGCCAGTCTTCCCAACCCCGTCCGGAGCATCAGATCGACCCGCCCCAGATCCATGATCGTGAGGTAGCGGCCGTTGTTCATATGGAGATTGATGTCCAGGTCGGTCGGCCAGACGCGAAAGTCCAGGACCGATTCGTCGAGCGGGTTCAATCTCCGGCGGAAGAAAACGGTGAATAGAACGAGGAGAGAACGAAACCAGAGATTCATCGGATCCGTCCGTTCACTCGACGGCGATCGAACTGAACGATCCGACGTCCCCTGTGCTGTCCACGGTCGTTACGACCCACCCGCCGGTGTCATTCGTGGCGTACTTGAGAACCTTGTTGGTCCCATCATAATAGCTAATGTGGGCGTTGCCCGAGGTATCGAGGGCGAGGGAAGAATACCGTCCAACGTCTCCCTGACTGTCCACGGTCGCCGGAACCCAGCTGCCGGAGCTGTTGGTGGCGTATTTGAGGTCCCCGTTGGTCGCGTCATAATAGCTGATGTGGGCGTTGCCCAAGGAATCGAGCGCGAGGGAGGTGTACCATCCGACATCCCCATTCGATGGGCTGTCGACGGTCGTGAAGGACCAGGTTCCCGAGGCGTTGGTGGCGTACTTGAGGGCCTTGTTGCTTCCATCGTAATAGCTGATGCGGGCCTTGCCCGAGGCGTCGAGCGCGAGGGAGGAATACTTTCCATTGCCCGGGCTGTCCACCGTTGTTAGGGTCCAGTTTCCCGGGACGGTGCAGTTACTTGCGCAGGTGGCGTACTCGAGATTTCCGAGTTCCAGACTATAATAGCTGATATGGACTTTACCCGAGTCATCGAGCGCGATGGAGGAATACTGGCCCACATCGCCCGCGCTGTCCACGGTCGCCGGGACCCAGCTGCCGGAGCTGTTGGTGGCGTATTTGAGGTCCCCGTTGGTCGCGTCATAATAGCTGATGTGGGCGTTGCCCAAGGCGTCTACGGCGATGGAGGTGTACCAACCGACATCCCCATTTGATAGGCTGTCGACGGTCATGAAGGACCAGGAGCCAAAGGGGTTCGTGACGAACTTGAGAGTTCCGTTCCCCAGATCATGGTAGCTGATGTAGCCCTGGTTGGACGGGTCCAGCGCGATGGAGGAATAGCTGCCAACCTCCGGCGAGCCGTCCGGGGTTTGGATGTCCCAGATCCCCGAAGCGTTTGTGGCGTACTTCAGGTTTCCCTTGTCCGCATCAAAGTAGCTGATTTGCACCGGATGCTCGGGCGGGGTCGGCGACGAAGTGTTTTCCGACGTTTTGCCGCAGCCGGACAGGATTCCTAGGCAGAGCGTCAGGCCCAACAGCCCTCCTTCGCGGAACCGCTTTAATATGGAAACGGGTCGCTTCATGGTACGGTCCACTCCGGTTCGGTTTCAATATGATCATACCATGTCCGCCCCGGTCCTGTCCCGCATTTCGGAAATAAGCCCCGTCCTTACCGGACCCGCACGAACCGCGCCGCGACGACCGGCCGCCGCCGGTCCGAGGCGTAACCGCCGCACATGAACGGGGAGGTATGAAGCAGCGCGAAAGCGCCCGTTCGGGCCAGCACCAGCGCCCCGGCCTCTCCGCGAATCCGACGTAAAAGACGTCTCAGGGCCTTTTGCGCGGCCTGCTTGGGCGAGCATCCGTCGATGAGATGCTCGCAGATCTCCTTGGCCAATCCCGCGCGGATAATTGTTTCCCCCCGCCCGGTCATCGACACGGCCCCCGATTCATTGTCGGCATAGGTTCCGGCGCCGATCAACGGTGTGTCGCCGACACGCCCGGGCAGCATCGCCGGGACCCCTCCGGTGGATGCGCCCGCCGCGAGCGTTCCGTATTCGTCGAGGGCGACGGCGCCGACGGTTTCGCGCCGGCGGATCTCATTAAAGAGCCGGACCGATTCGCTTCCGCCCTTCAAGGTTTTTTTAAGGACCCGGAGGGATCGATCCGTCGCCGAGCCGCCGGTCCCCAGCCTGAAATGGCGCGCCAGCCGGGCGGCGCCCTCTCCCGCGATCAGGACGTGGGGGGTCCGTTCCATTACAAGGCGGGCCCCGCGAATCGGGTTTCGAACGTTTTCGACCCCGGCCACGGCCCCGGCCTTCAGCCCGCGCCCTTCCATGATGGAGGCGTCCATCCGGCCGCGGCCGTCGAGTTGAAGCAGGGATCCCAGCCCGGCATTGAAGCGGCCGCTGTCTTCCAAAATACGGATGGCGGCCTCCACGGCGTCCAGGCCGGCCCCGCCCTCATTCAGAAGGGACAGCCCGGCCTCCAGCGCGGCCTCCAGGACGCGGAGCTCGGCCTTTCCGGCCGCTCTCGGCCCGGCCCCGCCGTGAACGAGGATGACGACACGGTTCGGATTTTTCACAACGACAATCTACAGGAGAGCGAAAAATTTCGCAAGGGTCGGCCCACGTCCCGATGGTGTCCGCGGCGGCCGAAGGCGGACAGAAGTTCGTTGCAATCGTTTCCCGTTCTGATTATAATCGGATTCGACCCCTCGCTGACGGAAAGGATCGCGGACGAAGCATGATCGAGCTCAACCACGGAATGCGGATCATCGGCACGGAGCTGTGGCTGGATTCGACGAAGGCGAGGCCGCTCGGTTTCATTTCCCATGCCCACGGCGATCACACCGCCAAGCACGAGCGGATCATCGCGACCCCGGCCACCTGGTCGCTCTGCCGCCGACGGTTGGGCGTCAAACCTCACGCGATCCCGCTCGACTTTCGGACGCCGCATTCGATGGACGGCTTCACGATCGAACTCCTTCCCTCCGGCCACATCCTGGGCGCGGCCCAGATCGTGATCCAAAACGGCCGGCGGATCGTCTACACCGGGGATTTCAAGCTCAAACCCAACCGGACGGCCGACCCGGCCGAGGTTCCGTCCTGCGACATTCTCATCATGGAATGCACCTTCGGAAAACCGCAGTACGTCTTTCCTCCGACGGAGGAGGTGGAACGGCGACTGATCGAGTTTGTCGAGACGGCGTTTGAGGACCGGAAGATCCCCGTCCTCCTCGCCTACGCGATGGGCAAGAGCCAGGAGGTTTTGAAATTTCTGGGCGATCGGGGGTACACGGTCTGTCTGGCCAAACCGACAGTCGAGGTCGTCAAGGTCTACGAAAGCTGCGGCGTCGTATTCAGGAACTACGAGCGGTTTTCGAACGACAACCTCCATGGAAAGGTCGTCCTGCTGCCGCCCTATCTCGCCCGGACGCGCCTGGTCGAGAGGATTCCCAAACGCCGGACGGCGGTGCTGACCGGCTGGGCCATGGACCGCGAGGCTGCGTCGCGCTACGGAGCGGACGTCGCGATCCCGATGTCGGATCACGCCGATTTTGAAGAGCTCAACGAGTACGTCGATCGGGCCCGTCCGTCCAGGATCTTTACCGTCCACGGCGCGCCGGACTTCGCCCGCCACCTGCGACGCCGCGGCTTTCACGCCGAGCACCTCGCCCCCGGGACGCAGCTGGAGTTGTGGTGAACGGGGAGACGGGTTCCGGATTCGAAGGCCGGCGGCCCGAGGCGCCGGGAGGTCCCGGCACGGGCGAGTGTGCATCGTGATGCCGGAGCCGGAATCGGGACGCGAATTCGCGATCGAGACCCGCCGGCTGACCCGGACGTTCGGTCCGGTCTCCGCGGTCACGGGCGTCGACCTCCGCGTCCGCTACGGAATCATCTTCGGACTGCTCGGCCCCAACGGCGCCGGGAAAAGCACGATGATCAAGATGCTGACGACGCTGCTGCGCCCGACGTCGGGCTCGGCCACCGTCGCCGGTTTCGACATCGTCCGCTCTTCGACCGAGATCCGGAAGAAAATAGGCTACGTGCCCCAGATGCTGTCGGCCGACGGCGGCCTGACAGGGGTTGAGAACCTGTCGCTTTCCGCCAAACTCTACGGCATGGGCGCGGCCGAACGGGTCGAGCGAATCCGGGACGCGCTGGAATTCATGGGCCTCGTCGAGGTGGGACACAAACTCGTCAAGACGTATTCCGGCGGGATGATCCGCCGTCTGGAGCTCGCCCAGGCGATGCTGCATCGTCCCGCCGTCCTCTTTCTGGACGAGCCGACGATCGGACTCGATCCGATGGCGCGTCGGACGGTGTGGGATCGGCTGCAGGCGTTGCGGAAACAATTCGGAATGACCGCCCTGATCACGACGCACGACATGGAGGAGGCGGATCATCTCTGCGACGAGCTGGCCATTCTTCATCGGGGAGAGATCGCCGTGATCGGGACGCCCGCAAGCCTCAAGGCCGACGTGGCGCCCGACGCCACGCTCGACGACGTCTTCGCCCAGACCTGCGGCGGCACGATTCAGGAAGGGGGAACCTATCGCGATGTTCAGCAGACCCGAAGAACGGCCCGCCGGCTGGGCTGAGCGTCGGCCCGCGCTGAAGTTTGCCGGCGACAGCGCCGCCGTCGCCGAGGCCGAGTTGAGAAAGATCTTTCGGGATCCGACCGAGCTTTTCTCACGGGCGGTCCAGCCCGTCCTCTGGCTGGTGGTCTTCGGACAGGTGTTCAGCCAGATCCGCGGCATTCCCACGGGCGACGTCAGCTATCTCGCGTTCATGACGCCGGGGATCCTGGCGCAGAGCGTGTTGTTCAGCGCCATCTTTTATGGAATCAATGTGATCTGGGAGCGGGATCTGGGGGTCGTTCACAAACTCCTCGTCACGCCCAGCAGCCGCGGCGCGCTGGTGCTCGGAAAAGCGGTCTCGGCGGGGCTTCGAGGGGTCGTCCAGGCCGCCATCATTTACCTGGTGGCCCTGGCGCTCCGGATCGGGATACGGTGGGAGTTCCTCGCGGTGGCCGGCGTCCTGTGCGGCGTGGTCCTGGGCTCGGCGATCTTTTCAACCTTTTCGCTCATCATCGCCTGCGTGGTGAAAACCCGCGAGCGCTTCATGGGAATCGGGCAGGTCCTCACCATGCCGCTGTTCTTCGCCAGCAATGCGATCTACCCCCTGGAGATGATGCCGGATTGGCTGAAACGCATCGCCGCCGTCAACCCGCTCACCTTTCTGGTCGATGTCCTCCGGGGACTCATGATCCAGGGAGGACACAGCGCGCACAGTTTGGCGGCGGATTTCGGGGTGATGGGCGGCGTCTTTCTTTTGATGATCTTGATCGCGGCCCGACTTTATCCCACACTCGCGTGGTGAGCCAAGTATGAAAACGGCCCTCAAAGACATCGGCCGCCGCTTCGTGCTGGATCTGATCCTTCCGACGCGGTGCCGAACCTGCCGACGCTATTTCAGCGAGGAGGCGAACCCCTGTTTCTGCCGGGACTGCTGGGCCACGGTCTCCCGGATCGACGGCCCCTGCTGCCCCCGTTGCGGGAAGCCGTTCGCGTCCGAGGCGGCGCTCTCGCACAGCCCGGGCCACCTCTGCGGAGACTGCCGCGAGCGATCGCCGCACTTCGATCATGCCGTCTCCGCCGGATGGTATGAAGGCGTGCTGGCCGAGGCGATCCATCTCGTCAAGTATCGCGGCAAGACCCTTCTGACGCGGCCCCTGGGGAGGCTCCTCCTCCGCGCGATGGAGCGGCTTCCCGAGACGGACGGACTGGTGCCGGTCCCGCTCCATCCTTCCCGCCTTCGCGAGCGGGGTTTCAACCAGGCCCTTCTCTTGTGCGATTCCATCGGGTCCGGGTCGGGCGTGCCGGTGCTTCCCGACGCGCTGGAACGGATTCGCGTGACCCCGCCGCAGATCGGGCTTTCCCATCAAGACCGCCGCCGGAACGTTCGTCGGGCCTTTGTCCCGAAGCGTCCCGAGCAGATCGAGGGACGGCGGATCGTTCTGGTCGACGACGTTTACACCACCGGAGCGACCCTCAACGAATGCGCGCGAATCTTGAAGGGGGCCGGGGCGGAAATGGTTTGCGTATTGACCGTGGCGCGCACACCCGGTGGGGTCGGATAACATGACCCGCGGGGGACCATCGTGACAGACAAGGCCATGCCGTGATACGAGCGGGATATGCGGATCGTCATCCGCGGCGAAAGCAAATTATTTTTCATTCCATCGGCGTCGTTCGCTCACCGCACCGCGAGCCCGAGAACCGGGATTGGGATAAGGTCGTATCCGAAATTCATATCGACCGAAAGTGGGCGAAGGGGCTGAAGGGGCTCGAAGACTTCTCGCACCTCATCGTCCTGTTTCACCTCTCCCGCGCTCAAGGGGTGAATCTTCTTGTCCATCCCAAGCGCCGCCCGGACCTGCCGCTCGTGGGGATGTTCTCGACGCGGACCCCGCACCGGCCGAACCCGATCGCGATGACGATCTGCCGTTTATTGAAGCGGCGCGGAACCCGTCTCACCGTCAAGGGCCTGGACGCCATCGACGGCACGCCCGTGATCGACCTCAAACCGTACATTCCGGACAACGACCTTGTCCGCCGCGCCCGCGTGGCCTCGTGGGTTTATATGTTAAGATAATAGCAATCCGAGATTCTATTGAGCGGTTTTCTGTACACCATCTCATTTATCTCCGGCGCCTCGGCCCTCGTTTTTGAGACGCTCTGGTTTCGCCAGGCCGGGCTTGCGCTCGGGAACAGCGTTTGGGCCTCGAGCCTCGTCCTTTCCGCCTTCATGGGCGGGCTGGCATTCGGCAATGCGGTGGCGGCACGGTATGGGGGCCGCTCCGCCGACCCCGCCCGTCTCTATGCCGTCGCCGAAGTGGTCATCGCGCTGACGGGGGTGGGGCTCGTCTACCTGCTTCCGGCTTTCGGAGCGGCGCTCGTGCCCTGGCTTCGCCCCTTGATGGAGCACGTTTGGATCCTGAATTTCCTCCGGCTCCTTACCGCCTTCATCTTTCTTCTGATTCCCTCCACGGCCATGGGGGTGACCCTCCCCTTGCTCACCAAGGCCCTGATCGGCTTTGACCCCAATTTCGGCTCCGTTCTCGGCCGACTCTACGGTTGGAATACGCTCGGGGCCGTTTTGGGGGCGATCGTACCGGAAATGTATCTTCTGAGGTATCTGGGCGTACGGGAAATGGCCCTCGTGGCCGGCCTGCTCAATCTGTCCGCGGCGGCGGGGGCGGTGTGGCTCTCGACGCGAATTCGGGGGCCGGCCGCCTCCGTTGAGACGACGAATCCGTCCCGCATTTCGGGAGGCTCGCGCCGGCGCTGGCTGGTCGCGGCGTTTCTTTCGGGGTTCTGTCTTTTGGCCCTGGAGGTCGTCTGGTTCCGCTTCCTTCTGTTTTTCATCCGGGGCCATTCCGTATCATTCGCGTTGATGCTGGGCGTGGTGCTGGGCGGGATTGCGGTCGGTGGACTGATCGCCTCGCGGTGGCTGCGCCTTCGGCGGGAGGCCTACCGCCACGCCGCCTCCGTGGCCTTCGCGGCCGGCCTCGTGGTCATGACGGAATACGCCAATTTTTTTCTGGGGGTCCGGGATCTCTCCGGCGCCATCGTCGAGCCGGCCGAGATTCTATGGATCGGCACCCTGCTGATGTTCCTGCCGTCGTTGCTGTCGGGGATTTTTTTCGTGTTGGCCGGGGCGGCGCTTCGGACGATCTTGTCTTCTGAGACCGGGGCCGCCGGGCTCCTGACCCTCTCGAATACCGCCGGGGCCGCCTTGGGGTCGTTGGTGGCCGGTTTTCTGCTTCTTCCGTTCCTGGGGATCGAAAAATCCTTTTTCCTGACGTCGCTGCTCTACGGAGCCGTGGGCGCCGTGCTGTTCGTGGAATCCCCGCCCCCGCGGCGGGCCGCGATGGCGATGGCCGCCTCGCTGCTCATCGGATTTTCCTTCTTTCCTTTCGGGTCAATGAAGAGCCGTTATCTATCGATTACGATCGGTTGGCATCTGCGCCCGGGCGAGGGAAGGGTGACCGCCATCCGGGAGGGACTGCTCGAGACGGTTGTTTATCTGGAGCATCGATGGCTGGACCGTCCGCTGTATTACCGTATGCTGACCAATTCCTACTCGATGTCCGGCACGGCCTATCCGTCCCGCCGATACATGAAGCTGTTTGTCTACTGGCCGGTCGCGGTGCATCCGAATCCCCGGCATGCGCTCCTGATCAGCTACGGGGTCGGAAATACCGCCAAGGCGTTGACCGACACGAAAAGCATCGAGACCATCGATGTGGTCGATATCTCCCGGGATATCCTGGAGATGAACACCTATGCCTATCCGAGCGAGGCGGAGCAGCCTCTCCGTGACCCCCGGGTCCGGGTTCATGTGGAAGACGGGCGGTTTTTTCTCCGAACCACCGATCAACGGTTCGATCTGATCACCGGCGAGCCGCCGCCGCCCGGGGTGAGGGGGGTGGTCAATCTCTACAGTCGGGAATATTTCGGGTTTCTTCGAGCGCGGCTGGCCGAAGGGGGGATCGTCACGTATTGGTTCCCGCTTCACTCGCTGAGCGACGTGTCCGCCAAGTCGGTCATCCGCGCTTTCTGCGACGTGTTCGAGGACTGTTCGCTCTGGAACGGCGCGGGTTCCGATCTGATGCTGGCGGGGACACGAAACGCCCGCGGACCGGTTTCGGAGGAAATTTTTCTGCGGCAGTGGCGAAACCCGGACCTGGCCCCGGAACTGGCGGCGCTCGGTTTCGAGCGTCCGGAGCAGCTCGGCGCGCTATTCATCGGGGACGCGGAATACCTTCGCGGCCTGACCCAGGACAGTCGGCCCGTCACGGACAACTTTCCGAAACGGATCACCGCGCCGATCCGATCCGTGGAGGAGAAAGACCGCATGTTCCGAAGCCTGACCGACGCGACCGCCTCGCGGGAGCGCTTCCGGCGAAGCGATCTGATTCGAATGCTGTGGCCCGAACCGATTCTTCGCGCCTCGCTGCCCTACTTCAAGGTTCAGGGGATTCTCAACGAGCTGTTATACTCCGAAAGAATGAACTCGGATAACGCCATTGGAGACGTGAATTTCCTCCTCACCCAAACGCCTTTACGCGCACTGCCGTTGTGGCTGATGGGCAGTTCGCCGGATGTTCAGCGGGTCGTGGAGGACCTGGACGAGGCCCAACGGTCGCGGCCGGAGGTCCAGTTTCATCTGGGGATTCGGCAATTGTCGGAACGCAACTATGCCGCCGCCGCGGAGTCGCTGGGCCGGGCCGAAGAGTCTCCCGGGCTCCAACAGGAGGCCTTTCGCTACCGGGTCTACGCGATGTGCATGTCCGGTGAACGGGGTCGGGCGCAGAAGCTCCTGGCCTCCATTTTCAAACGGGAGGAAGAGCGGCTTCACAAATTGGACGTCACGCAGCCGGACCGGATTCAACTCCCTCCGTTCTGGTTGTGGATTAAGAACAATTTCGGGGTGGATGGCACGACGGGATTAATCCATTGAGGGCGGCGGTTTTCCCGATCGGCCCTCACACGGGGCGCGGGGGGACTTCAGAGAATTCCTCCGCAACCACTTCGGTCGTGGTGTAGGGTTTTTTCTGGACGAGATAGCCGTACCATTTGATCGCGGAATCGGTCAGGATGAGCACGGCCAGCGCGGCGACAATGCCGACCAGGATCGCATCGAGACGGAAACTGAAGACCTGGGAAGCGTCGGCGGCCTGTCCGGCCTGGGCCAGGTAGAGGAAGAACAAGCGATAGCTGGCGGTCAGGGTGACGATTCCGACGAAGGCCATCGGCAGGGCCGTCACCCAGATGTATTTCGCCTTCCCCATCTTGATCAGCACCGTCGTCCCGACGCACAGCGCCAGCGTTCCCAGCAACTGGTTCGCCGCCCCGAACATCGGCCAAATCGTGCCGATCGTCCCGGTGGAAATGAGATAGCCCCACGCGAAAACGACAGCGGCGCTTGAAAAAACGACTCCCGGCCACCAGTTCAGGTTCTTAAGCGGAGCGAAGGCCTGTCCACCCATTTCCTGGATCAAATACCGCGCCACGCGCGTTCCCGCATCGATCGTGGTCAGGATGAACAGGGCTTCGAATAACAGAGCAAACTGATACCAGTAAGCCATCAGCGCCTTCATTCCCGGAAGCGAAGAAAAGATCGAGGCCATTCCGACGGCGAGCGAGACCGCGCCTCCGGGCCGCCCCGCCACGTCCACTTCGACCAGCTGAGAGAGTTCCTGGAGATGCGCGACGGGGAATCCCAGGGCCGCGAGCGCATCGGCCGAGAGCTTTGTGTTGATCGCGAAGTAGTCGCCCGGAA